>NZ_JADEVE010000091.1 GCF_016125955.1 Acetomicrobium sp. S15 = DSM 107314
TTTCGGTCAAAGACAAAACCCTAACTTTTTCGTTAGGTCTTGCGCAAATTTAATTTATCTTCTCCTGGCAGCGAAGGCGCGCTCGTATATCAAGATCAAAACGGTCGTAACCAAGGCAAGCACTATGGCCAAAGCATCTGCCCTGCCGATATCTACCGACACTTCAGAGACGTGCGTGTATATCACGAGGGGAAGTATCTTGACGCCCGTACCGGTGAGGGCAAAAGCGGTGCCGAAGGCCCCCATGCTCACGGCAAAAAGCAGCGACGAACCGGCCAACACGGCGGGCAAAAGCATCGGAAGCAGGACTTTATGAAGCGTCATCTACCTCGAGGCGCTTAAAGCTCGGAACGCATATCATAAAACACAAAAAACAAAGGCCTGACCCTGGTAATGGCCTGTTATTTTAGGAAGTTGTCTCCATGATGTCAGACTGCAGCCTATCAATCAACATCAGAAGGTGCATAAGGTATAGGAGAATGCCCCCGTTAGCGGCGAGTATCATGCCCACGACCCAACCCGGAAGCAAATGATGTACGAGCATTGAAGTCCCAAACAACATGGACACAAGGTTCATCGTAATCTGGGTCGCAGAAAGTCGCACCAAGACCGTAGGCACCGCGGCTGTCTTGCCCTTGTTTTTCACAATTGGCAGGACGATTTTGGCGAGCCCTATCCCTCCGCCGGCGAGATTAAGCACACCGACAAGAAGTGTCAAAAACGGTACGAGGATGTTCGGCACCACGCAGGAAGCTATTCCCAGTGCCGCGAATATGAATCCCAAAAAGATCACAAGCCATGTGCGGCGGAAGGGCCCGATAGGGGTGCTCCCGAAAGCGAGCATCTGGACGGAGAAGATTACCATTAGGAGGCCGAGCTGGGCGCTCCCTGAAAAGGGGAGTCTGCCGAAGGTAACAGGAATGAGGAGGACCCCGAGGATCAGCATAAACACGCCCACAAGAAGCAGCATGGCCTTGTCAGTCTTTAGCCCGAAATCGTCGTCGAGGCCCTTTGCGGCCAGGGGATAGCTGCGGTAGATCTTCTGAAGCAGGAAGGCCAACGCGAGGATCGCCGCGCCATAGACGAGCACCGACAGCGCTGTCGTAAGCGCCGAAAGCAGTCCTTCTTTCCACACGAGAAGCCCGACAAACATAGAAAACAGGTAGACCGCCGCGCACGCGAAAGCCAGGTACCGGAAGACTCCTCCGTAGCCGAGCCACGCCTTTAACTTATCTTTTGAAACAAGCAACTGCAGAAACTGCAGGAACCCCCCAAGGCACAGGCAGAGGATCAGGAGCACTCTGGGGATGAGCGTAAATACATCAGGGACGAAACAGGCCATGATGCCCACGGAAGCGATGGCGACTCCTGCGGCGATCACGGGCTTGGATCTGCGTATGTCCCCCGCAGGCGTTCTTCCCAGGGTTACCGTCTGCAGACCGAACAAAAACAGAAGCAGCCCGTACACGCCGTTTTCATAGTACGAAAGCAGGCCAAAAGAGGCTGGAAAAAGCAGTATCCCTGTGAGCATCACGGCCATGCCGGCTACAAGAAGGATCGCGACGTCGAAATAAAGATCCGCCTCATCGAGGAGAAATCTGACCTTCATCTAAACTTACCCTTAATTTCCGCGCCAGCGATTCTCAATAATAAGTGCCCTTCGTACGATAGTTTTCACGCCTCTCGGCTGCAAGATTTCTGGCGAACTTGTCGAATTCCTCCTTGTGCTCCCTATACAGGGCATAAAGATCCCTGGCGATTTGAGGCAACACGATCACGACGGATTTCTTCTCTATTTCCTGCAGGATATACTCGACCGCCTCGTCGACGCCTATGGAGTCGGCGGGCGGTGCCATGTCGCCAAAGATGGGCGTCCTGACGTTGTACGGGCAGAAGACGCTAAAGCATAGACCTTCGACCTCGAGCTCATATTGGAGGCTCTCTGTCATGGAGATTACCGCGGCCTTGGTCGCTGCGTAAACGGC
The DNA here is from genome assembly GCF_016125955.1 of Acetomicrobium sp. S15 = DSM 107314. Classification (NCBI taxonomy): domain Bacteria; kingdom Thermotogati; phylum Synergistota; class Synergistia; order Synergistales; family Acetomicrobiaceae; genus Acetomicrobium; species Acetomicrobium sp. S15 = DSM 107314. The sequence continues at coordinate 1,986 of NZ_JADEVE010000091.1, forward strand.
CTGATAAGGGACGGGAACCAAGCCCGCGATGGAACTAGCATTGACGACGTGGCCAAAGCCTTGTTTCCTCATGATCGGTATGGCCGTATACGTGCCATAGATGACTCCCTTGAGGTTGAGATCAATAATGTAATCCCAGATTTCGAAGGTGATCTGTTCCGTCGGGAGAGTCATTCCCATCCCAGCGATGTTGCAGACGAAATCAAGATGCCCGGCATATTCCGCTGCGCTTTCTATAAGCCGAGCTACCTGCTTTTCCTTAGTTACATCCGTCAGAATAGGGAACACCTTGCCTGGGTATTTGTCCTCAAGCCGCTTTGATTCGCGGGTGAGGTTTTCTTCCTTCACGTCGCCCATAAAGACAGCCTTGGCCCCGCGCTTGAGAAGCTGTTCCGTCATCTCCAACGCTATGCCCGACGCGGCTCCTGTCACAGCCGCAACCTTGTTCTCGAAATACCCGTTCATAGACTTCGCCCCCTCTTTGCCGCCCCTTAGGGCAGAACCCTCGAATCGCCCACATTCAGCTGGGCTGAACCCTTCAGCATCATGGCGCCCGAGTATTTTAGTACTGGCAGATTTGCCAGGCTGCTGATCGCCCCGGACTGGAGGGGGTGTTCTTCGGCGGTAAGCTCCGTCCATTCGACGCGCCCTTCACCCGTCCAGCCTTTTTCTACCCTCGCCTCTTGAGGATACAGCGTGGCCTGAGACAACGACGCGCCGCCTTTACCGAGGTTGGGCATATACCTCCAACCGAAGTTGTTGGTCAGCGGCTTTTCATTCATCCCGGCGATGACTTTTTCGTCGAGCTCAGCATGCCTCCAGAAATGCATTTTGATGAAGGTGCAACTTTCGTAGCTCGCGGCAGTGAACCAATGGTCCCCAACGTGGCGCTCGGAAGCCACATCGGCAAAGACTTTGGGCATGCCGTCTTCCTCGCGTCCTCCAAGAATTGGGCAAGTCTTATTCTCCCAGATGATGAGAGGGTACACGCCCTCAAGTCCCTCGGAGTTTCCCGCATACCGGACGGGCGCGGCGACCTGGATGAGGCGGTATTCACCGTTTGACATCCATTCCACGTCTCGAAAGTTGGCGAACTGAACGGCTACCACCGGTTCAAGAAGTTCAAAATCTTGAGGAATGAGCTGCAGCAGGGCTTCCTCGTCGGTTTCAAACCGCACGACAAAAGACGTCATGTCCCCATGAGTCACCCGGAACGGATAGAAATAGCTCCCCAAAAAATGCACCGGCATCTTGTAGGCAAAACCTTCCTGAAACTTGAATTTCCCTCTCATACTCCTTCCTCCTTCGCGCTCTCCAGACTTTTTGTGTTCCCGCTGTACTGTAGCATCTTAAGGACAAGAGCTGTTGCCGTACCTAGCGTATAAGCCAAGCGAAATGCTTCTTTGGCTAATCCGTAGTCCTTGTGCCGTTGATTTATTATACTACGATTTTAGTACGTGATTTAAGACCTTTACAGTTTTGTGAACTCAGCAGCGATAGTGCCGGATCTCAAGGCAGGCCTCAGAAATGGCATCCAAAAAACAAAAACTCCATCGCCTCTCTTCGGTCTGACCCCTCCCACTTCTGCTGCGAGGTATATATGGCGAGAGATCACTTGAGGCGCATCTCTGTATGCGATGGGCCTATCTCCTGGCGGCGAAGGCGCGCTCGTATATCAAGATCAAAACAGTCGTAACCAAGGCAAGCACTATGGCCAAAGCGTCTGCCCTGCCGATATCTACCGACACTTCAGAGACGTGCGTGTATATTACGAGGGGTAATATCTTAACGCCCGTCCCGGTGAGGGCAAAAGCGGTGCCGAAGGCCCCCATGCTCACGGCAAAAAGCAGCGACGAGCCGGCCAACACGGCAGGCAAAAGCATCGGAAGCAGGACTTTATGAAGCGTCATCCACCTCGAGGCGCCTAAGCTCGATGCAGCCTCGATCAAACTCCAGTCGGCCTTGCTCCAGGCCGAAATCATAGTGAGGATCATCCTCGGGATGAGGAAGTAAAGGTAGGCCACAACAAGCCCCTTCCATGTAAAAAGGAACGAAGAAAACTCTAAGGGGTTAATGCCGAAGGCCTTAGAGAGGAGCAATGTGATAAAGCCGCTTGCCCCGAGCAGTATTATGAAGGCAAATCCAACTACGAGCCCACTGAAAGTCAGCGGCACAGGGGTGATGCTCAGCATCAAGGCCTTCAATCTGCCGCCTGATCGGTACAGGGCGTAAGAAAGCGGTATCCCGCATAGCGTTCCGATAGCGGTCGTGGCTAAAGAAAGCGTTATACTCGTCCTTAGCGACTCCCTGTAAAGCTTCGACGTAAACATCGACATATAGTTTGAAAGGGAGGGCTTCCCCTCGACGAAGAAGCTCTCCCATAAAACCAATACCATCGGCCATGCCAAAAACACCAAAAGCAGCAAAAACAAAGGCACCAATAGCAGATAAAGGAATATATTTCGCTTCAAATGTCTTCCTCTTTTATCTTATAGTAAAAACTGCTGCTATCACGTCAACTACACGTTTTGCCGTATAAGATTAAATCGCTATGGTTATCGCCGCCCTAATCTCCCAGAACCTTGCTTCCCCAGAGCTTGGCGGCTTTATCCTGCACCTGCTGGGCTTTGACCCAATCAACATCCATGGCGCGCTCGTAGTCGCTTGCGGGCAGGAATTTATCAACTACTTCAGACGGAAGCTCGACGTCCGTCAAAATCGGGCGCACAAACCCTTTCGCAAATATCTTTTGACCCTCTTCGCTCATGATGAAGTTGAGCCAAAGCTTCGCGGCGTTAGGATGAGGAGCACCTTTTACCATGCTTATGGCATAAGGCGAGGTTATCGTGCCCTCCTCTGGGATGACGACATCCACGGCATCACCGAGGCCCGCTATATACTTTGCTCGGTAGGCGTTCCAATCGTACGTTATCCAAATGGGGATTTCTCCCTTTATGAACTTGTCGTATTCCGTGGTCTTTTCGATCATCCTAACGTTGCCGACCTTTTGGAGCTGCGCCAGGTAATCGATGCCCGGGTCCATATTGTCGAGATTGCCGCCCATTGCGTAAGATGTGGCTATGACTATGGCGTATCCTATGCCTGCTGTCCTCGGGTCAAGATAAACCACGCTTTTAGAATACTGGGGGTCGAGCAGTTCCTTCCAACCCTTAGGCGTATTTTTGACGTAATTTTTATTAATGACAAACACGACAGTACCCTTATGAATGGAAAACCAATGTCCCTCCGGGTCTTTGAGGAGGTCTGGAATTTTATCGAAGTTTACGGGCTTAAAGCCTTCGGTGACGCCTCTTTCCTTAGCGAGGGCTCCAAAAGGCATGAAGTAGTAGGCCGTATCTGCCTGCGGATTATTCTTCTCCTTTTCGAGGCGCACAACCGTGGCACCGCTTCCGAGGTCGTTCCACGTAACCTCGACCCCATACCTTTCCTTAAAGGCGTCGAATAAGCCCTGCCAATTCGCCCACGTAGGGCCCGTATCGTAGCTGTAAAGCGCGCCCTCTTTCAGGGCAGCCTCGTGCAGCTCCTTCTCGCCCGGGTATAATTCTTGCTCGATGGCACCTGCCGGCGCTGTCGAGCAAAAGGCCCCAAAAAGCACCGCTACTACCGCCAAAACCTTGACCCACCTCATGTCAATCCCTCCTATTGTTTTATATTTACATTGTATTGACACTTAAAATAATAAAAAGCCGTCATCTGGGGCAAAAGTCACGGTTATTTCGCCCCCAATTTCAAAGCACGCCCCGTCGCTGCTGAGCAAATCTACCAGTATATCGCTACCGTCAGCCCTAATCGCCAACCTGACCATGGCGCCCAAAAATATCTTCCCTGTCACTGTGCCGGTTATCTCGTTTTTGTCGGACCCTTTTCTTACGACGCGGAACCGCTCAGGCCTCACGACCAAACAAGCGTCACCCTTGCTCTCGTCGTTTTCAAAGACGACGACAAATTGCCTGCCCTGCCAAATAAAAACGCCATCGCCCTTGTATGTTCCGTAAAAGAAGTTATTGTCCCCCACGAAGTCGGCCACAAACTTGGTGCGTGGTTTCGTGTAGATCTCTAACGGTTCACCCACCTGCTCGAGCTTTCCTTCGTTCATTATTGCGACGCGATCGGAGATGGAGAGGGCTTCCTCCTGATCGTGCGTCACGTAAAGCGTGGGAATTCCGCTTTGGCGCTGTATGCGCTTTATCTCAAACCTAAGAGCGTTTCTCACCTTCGCGTCTAAAGCAGAAAGCGGCTCATCCAAAAGCAACACTTTAGGGTTTATCGCCAAGGCCCGCGCCAAGGCGACCCTCTGCTGCTGGCCTCCTGAAAGCTCCCTCGGGTAAGCCTTGGCCCTACCGACGAGGCCTATGAGCTCAAGCAACTCGCCGACCCTTTTTTCGACCTCCTCTTCCGAAGCTTTGCGCGCCCTCAGGCCGAAGGCTATATTTTCGAAGGCGTTGAGGTTGGGGAATAGCGCGTAATTTTGAAACACTATGCCGACGCAACGCTCTCTTACGCCGACCCTTTCCATCGGTTTGCCGTCTATAAAAACACCTCCCTCGTCGGGTTCGATAAAGCCAGCTATTATCCGCAGTGTAGTCGTTTTCCCACAGCCGGAAGGGCCCAAAAGCGAAAGGAACTCGCCCTTTTTAATCTCTAAGCTCAACGACGATACGGCTACAAACTTGTCGAACCTTTTTGTTACGTCAACCAAGGCTACACCGGCAGCCAATCAGCTTTTCACCTCGCTGCATAAACTCAATGCCTTTTCCACCGCTTCGCTCGGACTTTGGGCGCGAAAAACGGGGAGCGGCGCGCCTTCATGGTCAAAAGCTTCCCACGTATGAAGGCCCACTACGGCTTTACCCATCCTAAGGGCTAACCCTATTTCAGAGAGCGTGCCAAAGCCACCGCCGATGGCTATCGCCACCTCGCCGGCCGAAGCTATAACGGCGTTTCGCGCCTCACCGAGCGTCGTGCGTATGGGTATCGTGACATACGGATTAGGCTCGTCCTGCGCACTCGGCAATATCCCGATAGAGGTACCTCCCGCAGTCGAAGCGCCCAAGCAGACGGCCTCCATCACGCCACCCTTGCCCCCACATACGATGACAGCGCCGCTTTTGGCCAAAAGAAGGCCGACTTCTTTGGCCATCTCAAAAAGCTCGGCGTCCGGAGTCGAGGTGCCCATAACGGCCACTATTTTCTTTTTAGCTTCAAAAGACATTTATGCCCCTCCTGCGGTTATGCTTGAAGCGGTAAAACCAAAAAACTTTCCCAAAAGAAGAAGACCTGCAAGCGAGAATATGCTTATAGCCACGAGAAGCACGGTCGCCGCACAGGCAAACCCCGTGCTCACATAAAAAGCCTGATAAAGCACCACCGGGTATGTCTGGGTCGCCGAGCCGGTCACCATAACGGCCAACTGGAACTCCCCCAAAGACATGGAGAATGTCATTAAAGCCCCGGAAATCACGCCCGGCATCACGTTCGGTATGAGAACCCTTCGCGTCAAAAACAAAGGATGGGCGCCGAGCGAAAGCCCGGCTTCTTCCATCGTCCTCCAATCGATGAGCTCAAAATTTGCGACGATGGGCCGAAGCATGAAAGGTAAAGTGTATATCAAGTGCGCCCCTACGAGGAGTTTAATCGTTCCAACCCAAGAAAAAGACGGCCAATTAAAGGCCTGAATCAGCCCCAAGCCCATAACGACCGGGGGAATTGCAACTGGGAGGAGCACCAAAAAGTCCACGAGAGATTTAAGCCACCTTTTATCCAGCACGCTGACGGCGTAAGCGGTACATATGCCTATAAACGAGTTTATTACGACCGATAGAGCCCCCACTATGAGGCTCATCCGCAAAGCCCTAAGATACATGGAGCGAGAAAAGAGATCAGCATACCACCGCCATGTGAACCCTTGGGGGAAAAGCGAGCCGAACCACTTCTCACCGAAGGAGCCGACGAGGATGAGGACTATCGGCATGACTATATAGGCAAGGTAGAGCATTAACCCACCCACTAACAGGGACTTTTTTATCATCTCTATCCATCCTCACCGCAGAGTAGCCGCTATTTTCTTTGATCGCCAAGGACATGATAAAGGATAAAGCGCTTTTGTTACAATATAGTTCAATCCTCGTTACAATTCCGTTAAAGGTGAGGCCTGCCGAAAAACCGCGGGCTTTGCTTAAGGTTGCAGTTGCGGGCCGATTCGCTGCTCAAGGGTTAAAATGAGTTGACGGCCCGTTTAGTTTCAGCACTTAGAAGCTTCCCTTCTTGGGGAATAAGGCGCAGGAAGCTTGCATTTTACGCGCCGATCGCGCAGTTTTGTATAATAACATTGCCTAAAGGGGCAGGCTGACGCTTTTCCCTTGCAAAAACCGCAAACAAATTGCGCCTGGTCAAAGAACCTTCGCTTTAAAAGTCCCGATGAGGCCGAATAAAGGGATGGACTATTGGCATATCTATTTTATTGGAGGTGGAGCTTTTGAAGCCTTTGTCGGAAAGCGTACTTGACGCCATAGGGGAGACCCCGCTTGTAGATCTAAAACGGCTGGTCGAGGCGTGGGGTTTAGAGGGAAAAATTTACGCGAAACTTGAGCTCTTAAACCCGGGCTTCAGCATGAAAGATAGGATAGCCCTGAAGATCATCGAAGAAGCGGAGGCCTCGGGCGAGCTCAAATCCGGACAAACCATAGTCGAAACGACGAGCGGAAACACCGGCACAGGGCTTGCCATAGTGTGCGCCGTAAAGGGATACCCCTTTGTGGCCGTGATGTCCAAGGGGAACACGCCGGAGAGGGCGCGGATGATCAGGGCTCTCGGAGCGGAGGTTGTGTTGGTGGAGCAGGCTCCCGACTCGCCGCCCGGACAGGTTTCGGGAGAGGATCTGGCGCTGGTCGAGGAAGAGGCAAAGCGCATCATCGCGGAAAGGGGTGCCTTTTACGCCGACCAGTTCAACAGAATGAGCAACGTTCACGCCCACGAAGAGCATACTGGCGCAGAGATATGGGATCAGACAGAGGGGAAAGTGGACGCCTTCCTGCAGTTTGCCGGCACGGGCGGATCGTTCGCAGGCTGCGCCAAGGCGCTCAAAAAGCGCAACCCGGACATTCGCTGTTACCTGACGGAACCCGCTGGAGCCCCATATCTCGCCGGAGGACCCATAACGAACCCGAACCACAAGATCCAAGGCGGTGGTTACGCCAAAGACCTACCCATTGTAGACAAAAACCTCATAGACGGCTTTTTGGCCATAACGGATGACGAAGCAATAGAAGGAGCGAGGGCGCTGGCGCGCTTCGAAGGGATCTTCGCCGGCTCTTCCACCGGAGCCAACATCGCCGGCGCAGCAAAACTGTTGAGGGACAAAGAGAAGGGAAATAGGATAGCAATATTGGTCTGCGACTCAGGCCTCAAATACCTGAGCACAGACCTTTATAATTGAGAAACAGATTCGATGTTTAGCTTCGCGCAACTTAATGACGCGTGATCCGTTGATAGTAATATGTAAACGCGTCACTCATTGCTGATTACTTATCGCTATTCAAGCGATAGCCTTCAATGTTCATCCCCTAAGAGGAGCTGGGCCTCTCAGGGGATGAAATGTCTTATCCTACCTTGATCTCTTTGGAGCTCTCCCATAGGCCGTGTATATTGCAGTAAGACATAGCGAGCAGTGTGCCCGAGGAGTTGAGTTTCACCCTAGCCACACCGCACGAATCGGTGTAGGCAGGCCCCTGGTTTGCGCCAGCCACCGCCTCACCGTGGGCGGTGAATTCGAAATTGGCCAGCTCATAAGCGAACTTATCCCCTTCGGGCTTAAACAGGAGCTTGATCCAGCGGATGTGATGCTCCGTCGTGTTGGGATGAGGGATTTCCTTACCTACGGTAAGGGTGACGTTAAAAAATTCCCCGGCCTTCACCGAATCTGGCGCCTCTATCACGGGGACGTGCTTTTCAGCCTTCCAGTCGGCAGACTGCATGATGTCCGCGAACTTCATAAACCTCGCCTCCCTAACTATAGATTTCTAAAACGCTTATAATATAACATAACCGTCAACTCTCGCGCAACCGCTACGTTTCACGAACCGGCGAGCCTTAACATGGCGTTTGCCAACACTGTGGCTCCCTTGGCCGCATCATCGAAGTCCGTCAGCTCTTGAGGGCAGTGACTCCTGCCCCCTATAGATGGGACGAAAATCATGGCCGTGGGGCAGATCGAATGCATATATTGAGCGTCGTGGCCGGCGCCGCTCGGAAGCCTCATATAAGAAAAGGCGGCCTCTCTGGCCATCTCCTCGACCAGGTTCACCATAGCGGGATCGAAGTGCACGGGCTTTGCATCTCCCACCATTTCAAGTTCATATTCCAGACGATGATTCGATGCAGCCTGCGCCACCAGCGCTTCGGCGCGCTTCTTGCCATCCTCGTAGAGGGCCTCGTCGTACTGCCGCAGGTCTATCGTGAAGGAAGCTTGACCCGGGACGACGTTTATGATGTCGGGGTAGGGGTGGAGCCTCCCAACGGTGGTGCGGGTGTCATGCCCCATCTCTTCGGCCAACCTCCTCACAGAACAGACGAGCTCAGCCGCGCCAAGGAGGGCATCGCGGCGCATGTCTAAAGGTGTAGTACCGGTGTGGTTAGCCTCGCCCTGATATTTGCCCTGCCACCACGCTATCCCCTGTATTCCCTCCACTACGCCGATAGAGATCCCTTTAGCGTCAAGTACGGGCCCTTGCTCTACGTGGAGCTCAAAATAGGCCACGGGCTTGAGCCATTTATTTCCCTTATACCCTATGCGTTCGAGCTCCGCCTCTACGGAGATTCCAGCATCGTCTTTCTTGGCATATGCCTCTTGTAGCGTCATGAGGCCCGCTACTACACCGCTTCCCAGCATACAAGGCTGAAAGCGCGCCCCCTCTTCATCGGTAAAACACGCCACGGCCACCGGCTTACGAGTGCGGATGCCATAGTCGTTCAATGTCCTGATGGCTTCGAGTGCCCCCAACACTCCCAAGGCACCGTCGAAGGCACCGCCTTCCCTCACCGTATCCAAGTGAGAGCCAGCCATCACGGGAGGCGCATCAATTGAACCTTCCCTCAAGCCGAAGATATCCCCAATGGGGTCTACGATCACCTCAAGGCCTGCCTCTTTTAGCCAAGAGACAAAGAGATCTCTGGCTCGCTTGTCTTCGTCGGAGAGGGCGAGGCGCGAGACTCCCTTGCCAGGTCCACCGTAGCCGATTTGTCCCATCTCCTCTAAAGACTTCCGCAGCCGATCGGAATTTACACGCAACAAAAACATCCCCTCCTCGCTGGTCGAGCTATCGATGCCAAGCCTGCAACCTCAAAGTAGAAAGTTCACGCCTTTGCGTAGACGACTTCGCCGCCGGAGATGGTGAGATCCACCTTCATGTCTTTCACTTCTTCTATTGGCATTTTGACGATATCTCCGGACAGAACGATCACATCGGCCGCCTTCCCGGCTTCTAAACTCCCCTTCTTTTGCTCCTCAAAGGCGGCATGCGCTCCGCCCACGGTGTAGGCGCAAAGCGCCTCCATGACTCTCACGCGCTCACTTTCGCCGCAGACCTGCCCGTCTTTGGTCTTCCTCGTGGCCGCCTCGTAGATGTTTATGAAGGGGTTGAAGGTGGTGACCGGGCTGTCTGAACTCATGGCCACGGGAATCCCGCGTTCTATAAAGCTCCTCATGGGGAACATATACCCGACGCGCTCGCGGCCGTAGTTTGAGATATATCCGCCGCCGAACTCGTAGAAAAAGATCGGCTGCACCACGGGTATGACGCCCAAATCCTTCACGCGGGACACGAGGTCCGGCGGACAGATCGCGCAGTGCTCGATGCGGTGTCTGCAGTCGCATCTCGGAGAAACGCCCATGGCTTTTTCAAAGGAGTTCAACATCATCTCTATCGCCCTATCGCCGATGCAATGGGCAGTCACTTGAAAGCCCTTGGAATGAGCCCTTCCCACCAGCGCGTCGAGCTCGTTTTGGGAATAGTAGAGTATGCCGAAATCTTCTGGATCGGAAGCGTAAGGCTCGCGGGTAGCGCAGGTCGGGCCACTGCTGCTTCCGTCCACCATGAGCTTATAAGATCCTATGCAAAGGCGATCGTCTCCGAAGCCCGTGACAAGGCCGGTCTCCAGGTAGTGATCGCCGCTCGTATCTCCGATGATCCTCCCCACAGAGGCATAGACGCGCACGCGAAGAGCGCCGCTGCGAGCACCTTCGACGAGCGCGCGCATGCCCAAAGGCCCGGCCAACCCCTCGTCGTGGACGCTCGTTATCCCCCATTCCAAGAAGTCGCGGTCGGCGACCTTCAACCCTTCGGCATATTCTTCTAACGTGTAGGCACCGGCTTTAAGCACCCCATCCTGCGCCGCCTCATAGAGGACGCCGTCGAGCCTCGCCCCGGAGCGGCCGAACCTGCCGCCCGGAGGATCAACCACGCTATCGTCTATACCTGCAAGTTCGAGCGCTTTGCTGTTGGCCACAGCTATATGGCAGCAGGTCCTTGTCAGGATCACCGGATTGTCTGGGGAGACCTCGTCTAAGTCGAAGCGGGTGGGGTGGCGACCCTCCGCGAGTTCAGTATGGTTGTAACCCCATCCTCTCACCCACTTGCCGGACCCGAGCGCGGCGGCCCGCTCTTTGACCAGGTGCTTTATGTCAGAGATGGACTTGACGTTCGGAGCCTTGAGGCTTATCCCCAGGCGGTTGACGCCGTAGAGCAAAAAGTGGACGTGGGCATCTATGAAGCCTGGCATGGCCGTCCTGCCGCCGAGCTCGATCACCTGCGTGCGCGGCCCTTTAAGCTCCATCACTTTTGAGGTCGCACCGACAGCGGCTATTTTATCCCCACATATGGCGAGGGCCTCCTCTTGCGCCCTTTTGGGGTCGACCGTCAGGACGTTCCTCTCTCCAGGTGCGCTCACCAAGATGATATCCGCTTCACCTCTCATTTCAGACCCCACCTCCCACGGGATAATATCTCAAATGAGGCCGCTCTCGCGGCATTGCGGCGTTATCGAACGCCGCCTTCGGCCGCCAACCGATATAAAAAGGCGGGCACTTTCCATGCCCGCCTCTCTTCATTCAACCGTCCCACTCGCTTCCGTCGTCCCTGCCGAAGTTGACGTTATAGATCCTGCCTCGCCTCCTGTCCCACGCGTACGGCCCATGACTACCTGTCGGGCGACCTGAGGCATCCAAAAAGAGCATCTCTTCGGACATGGCAGTGGCTATCGTTATCCACCAGCGGACAGGACGGGCCAGCGGAAGCTTGCCCCTTATCTCGCCCATAGGCCACCCGCCGACGGGAGGGAGCCCTGTAGCCGCATCGATGGCCCTGACTATAGAGGGGTATTCCTCGGGAGCTGTCCTCATAAAGTGGTGCCTTGCCCAGCGCGAGCGGGAAAGGTCTATTAAGAGCTTCCTCGCGAGCCACGGAGAACTCTCATCATCGAGCTGCACGAGGGATTGCGCCGCCACGAAGACCGCATCCAAGGCCACGAGGCTCTTGGGCACCTCCTGAGGCAGGAAAAATCCGCCCACCTCCTCCCAGCGCGACGGATCGCCCTCCGGATACAGCGCTTCGATAATGGCCATCGCCCTGGAGGCTTTTTCTCGAGGTGACAAATTACTCCATAGAGAGCGCCACAGCTCGTAAGGTTTTAAATCTGGCGCCTCGGCAAGCAATGACTCTTTCAGGACGAGCGCTTGACGCTCTCCCTCTTCCATAGCCTTATAGCGGGCGCTATAGGTTTCTATCCAGTCGGCGTAAGCTGCTCCGCACAAAGCTGTGGCCAGCAAGAGTGCCACAGCTATAGAGACTTTCCGAAGCATCACTATCACCCCCCTCATCGACTTACCACCTCTTCGGGAAGGTATATTCCATCTATTTTTTAATTATACTACTTCATTGTGCCTCGTTGGTCGCCTCGCCTTGCGTTAACTGCAACGGCAACCCCTCCGCCTTCAAATATATGGTCTGCGTGGGGTAGGCGAACTTTATGCCCTCTTCGGCGAAACGTTTGTAGATGGCGAGGTTTATGGCCTGCTGGGCGTCCATGTATACGTTATAATCCGGCGAGAGAACATAGTAGACCACTTCAAAGTCCAAAGAGGAGTTCCCAAATTTTAGAAAGTGGGCCCTGTCGAAGCGCGTCCTCTCCTGAGATGTGATTATCGCTTTAACGATGTCCGGAATGGCTGATAGCTTTTCATACGGAGTCTGATATACGACGCCGAAGGAAAAAACCACGCGCCTCTCGTACATGCGCTTGTAGTTTCTGATCCGCGCCCTCAACAGGTCGCTGTTTGAAAATACTAACTGCTCGCCGGAGAGGCTCCTAAGGCGCGTGGTTTTGAGCCCCACATGTTCCACGGTCCCCATGAGGTCATCGACGATGATGAAATCCCCCACGAGGAACGGCTTATCTAAGACGATGGAAAAGGAGGAGAAGAGATCCCCCAAGATGTTTTGAACGGCCAGGGCCACGGCTACGCCGCCGATTCCCAAGCCTGCCACCACGGCCGTCACGTTGATCCCCATATTATCCAAGGCTAAGAGTAAAATTAACGCCCAGAGGATGAGCCTCAGGATAACCCCCAGCGCCCTCGCCGTAGTGGCCGCCGCAGCGTCTCTGATCATGGCCCGCTCCGCATATCGCGATACGAAGTAATAGATGAGCCAATCGAACCATATGGCTACCTGAAACAAGAAGGCCAATACCGTCAATATAGAAATGGCGCGAGAGAGGGTCGGCGGAAGGGAGAGGGAGAGCGACCCGAAGAAGATCGCGACCATGACGAAGAAAAAGGCCTTAGTGTGACGGAGAAGCTGTAGCGCGATTTCAAAAGGAGGGATGGGTCTTTTTTGCGCGAGTGGCTCGAGGCGCGATGCGATCCGATTTCGTATAAACCTCAAAACGAAGAACGCAGCGATGCCTATGGCACAGGCCGTGACCCACGACAGAAGCGAGTTTCCATAAAGTTGATAGTTCATTTATCCACCTCCAAAGGATACCTACCGGCTGAACCGCTTACGATAAGTGGCCAAAAGTTTGGCCAACTGATCTGCCACATCCTCTGAGCCTATCTTGCCGGATACGCGCGATCGCGCAGCGCGCACATCCTCCTCAGCCACTGTGACGTCGGGCGCAGGCTTGGTTCGAGCCACCCTTCGCCTCGGAAGCTTCCCTACTACCGCACGAAGCGAGGAAACCTTAAGTCCGATGAGCTGCAGCTCCTTTATAATCTCACCGCCGCGCATGTTCAATTCGTGGGCCACGGCCGGCGAATCGGCGACGACTAAAAGCCTTTCTCCCTCCAGGCGCAGCGGGGCAGCCCGCCCAGTTAGGTTGCCCAAGATCTCATTCCAGCGGCTCAAAGCCAAAGCCCATAAGACCTTCTCCGCTACCTCCCCGCTCAAACCCTTGCTCAAAAGCAAAGATAGGCTCTCTGGCTTTCCTCTCCTCATGCGCTTTTCCTCCGAGACGCGACAACCACTGATAGTATCTGTATATCCGCCGGCGTAACGCCAGATATACGGCTCGCCTGACCGAGCGTGCGCGGGCGTATGGAAGAAAGTTTTTGCCTGCTCTCTGAAAGTAATCCAGTGATGGAGGAGTAGTCGATGTCATCCGGGATGCTTACGCCGTCCAACCGCTCCATGCGCTCGCAGGAGCGCCTCTCGCGTTCTATATAACCTTCATACTTCACTTCGATCTCTATCCGCTCGCCGAGATCGCCGATCGCAGGTTCGCGAGGAGGAGAGAGCTCGGCTATGTGCCCATAAGACACCTCTGGCCTCTTTAAGAGCGATTCCAACGTCACAGGCTCCTCTACGGGAGACGTCCCGACGGATAAGAGGAAGTCATTGAGGCCCGGTGTGGGATATATATACGTCTCAGCGAGCCTCTTGCGCTCTTCGTCCATCCTGCGCCATCGCTCTGTCAAGGTTTGCCACTGGAAATCATCGAGCAACCCCAACTGCCTCGCCACGGGGCTGAGGCGCCTGTCGGCGTTGTCAAACCTCAAAAGCAGCCTGTGTTCGCACCGGCTCGTGAGCATCCTGTAAGGTTCGGACGTGCCCTTCGTCACCAAGTCATCTATGAGCACGCCGATATACGCTTCGCTTCGCTTTAAAACCAGCGGTTCCTCGCCGCGCAACGTCAAAACCGCATTTATGCCGGCCAAAAGCCCCTGTGATGCGGCCTCTTCGTACCCTGAGGTGCCGTTTATCTGTCCGGCGCAGAAGAGCCCTTCAACGAGCTTGGTCTCAAGCCACGGGCGAAGTTGTGTTGGCGGTAGAAAATTGTATTCTATCGCGTAGCCGGGCCGCAGCAAGTGAGCGCTTTCGCACCCCGGAAGAGAGCGCACCATGGCCACTTGAACGTCATAGGGCAGGCTGGTCGAGAAGTTTTGCATATAGATCTCTCTGCTCCTTCTGGCCGTGGGCTCCAAAAAGACGACGTGGGAGTCTTTCTCCGGAAAGCGCACAACCCTGTCTTCGATGGACGGGCAATAGCGCGGCCCCACGCCCTTTATCGCTCCCGTAAAGAGGGGTGACCTGTCGAGTGCTCTCTTTATGATCTCGTGCGTCTTGAGAGTGCTCCGCGTCACATAGCAAGGGAAGCCGCTGTATACCTTCCCTTCGTCGAAATAACTGAACGCGCGCGGCGCGGCGTCGCTCTCCTGGCACATCAAGGAGGTGAAATCTACGCTGTCGGCGTGGATCCTGGGCGACGTGCCCGTCTTCAAGGTTTTGACCTCGAAGCCCAACTTTTTCAGCGACGAGGCTAAAGCGCCCGCCGGGACTTCGCCCAGCGGGCCGGACGGAAAGTTCACGAGCCCTATATGGACCCTTCCTCCCAAATATGTACCGGTGGCAAGTATTACTTTTCTCCCCTCAAAGACGACGCCCAAATTTGTCTTCACGCCGCGGACGCTTTTGCCATCTACCCATATGTCTTCGACGACGGCCTGATGGACATCAACGTTCTTTGCCGACTCCAACCTCTCGAGGAAGTACTCGTAATATAACCTCATGTCGCATTGAGCCCTCAAGGCCCTGACTGCTGGCCCCTTGGACGTGTTCAATATTCTCATGTGCAGCGCCGCGGCATCGGTGGCTTTGCCTTGTTCGCCCCCTAAGGCATCTATCTCTCTTGTAATATGCCCCTTCGCCGGTCCGCCTATAGACGGGTTGCACGCCATTAGGGCGGTATTTTCGAGATGTAGATTCAACAGGAGTACAGAGGCCCCCATCTTCGAGGCCGCCAAAGCCGCCTCGCAGCCCGCGTGCCCTCCACCGACCACGATCACGTCATATACTTTGTCCATCGCCCTTCACCCCGATAGCTTGGAAACCTTCCCGTCATCGACACACCAAACGGCTCCGGGCCAGCCTTGAATCGGACCGGAGGCTGTCGCCGCAAAAACTTGCCACTTCGCCTCGAGCAAATATCGAAACAGGATATCTCTTCCCTCTTCGTCGAGTTCTGACGCTACCTCATCGAGTAAGAGCAGTGGGCTTCGCCTGAGTCTCTTCTCTAATACCCTCGACGCGGCTATCATCAGGCTTATAGCGACGCGTTTTTTGTG
The DNA here is from genome assembly GCF_016125955.1 of Acetomicrobium sp. S15 = DSM 107314. Lineage (NCBI taxonomy): Bacteria > Thermotogati > Synergistota > Synergistia > Synergistales > Acetomicrobiaceae > Acetomicrobium > Acetomicrobium sp. S15 = DSM 107314. The sequence continues at coordinate 17,623 of NZ_JADEVE010000091.1, forward strand.
GCCTCTGCTCAGATATTTGGCTGGCCTTCCGAGGACGTTTATCGCGAGGTCGTCGCGCTGTGGCCCAACCAGCGGAACTCCGCCCCTTTGCTCAAGCCCCCTCAAGTTTTTCCACGACTCCCAAAAAACTTCGAGTAAATCACCTTCACCTTCACAACCACCTTTATGCAAGGATACATCGAAGGGAAAGGAGAGTTCAGGTGTCCACTTGACCTCCTCCTGAAGGCATTCGACAGCTTCCTGCCTCTTGGACCATATCCACGCCGCCAGAGGTGCCTGGACCTTCACAGCAGAGGTGTCGTCCTCTTTAAAGGCTAAAAGTTTAGTTCTGTGCCTTACGAGGCGGTGATGTTCGTTCAATCTATAAACGTAAAGCGGGTTCAAAGCCGCACATAAGTTATCTATAAAGCGGCGGCGCACCGCAGGGCTGCCGCCGACTAAAGACAGATCTTCCGGCATAAACGCGACGCACGGCAGATGGCATCGCAATTCCGAGGCTGACGTGCGTCGCCCATCCCGAGAAAGCGACGACCGTCCATCTATAGAGAGGGTCACCTCTAAAGACTCCTCCCCTTCAAAGCTGGCAGATATTTGTGCCCTTCCTTCTCCCCACAACACCAAATCGCCGAGGACGCTCCTCCTAAACGGGCCGAAACCGCAGGAAAGGCGAATCGCCTCTAAAAAATTTGTCTTTCCTGCCCCATTGGGCCCCACCAACAGGTTGAGGTCACCCTCCCAAAACACAGCCTGCGGCTTCAGATTTTTAAAATTAATACAGGCTATGCGGCTACATAACATCTTCCCGCGATGTAGCTCCGAGCGATTGAGCCTCGCCCTCCTGGAGGGTTATCGGCATTAATAAATACCTGAACGTATCGTCTTTCGGGCGGAGGAGATTCATCTGCCCCGACGGCCCGCAGAACGTGATGAAAGCCTTATCGCTCCCGAGGGCTTGTAATCCGTCGAGGAAATACCGCACGTTAAAGATTATGCGCAACTTCTCCCCGCCGATATCGGCGTCGAGTGACTCTACCGCCTCACCGACGTCGGGAGCGACACCGCGCACCACTAATTCCCCTTCCGGCTCCAAGTCTAATACTACCATCCAGCCATAATTACGCACCATCACGCTCGCACGGTCAAGTGCTCCTTCCAAGGCTATCCTGTCTACTGTCATCCACGTGGAATAGTCGGGCGATATCATTTTTTCATACGGCGGAAACGTTATATCTACACACCGAACGGTGAACTCCACCCCCGGCATAGAAAAATAGGCTTGGGAATTATCGTAAGATATATGCAATAACTCTGCATCGTCCATGCTGCCGAGGAGGCGCTCTAAATCCTTCAATCCTTTTATCGGAAGCACTATAGACGCCACGTCGTCCGGCTTTTCCTCTAATAGGACGCTTGAAATGGAGAGGCGACGAATATCTGTGGTGGCGGTTTCAATTTTATCGCCGTTAACTTTTATCGATGCTGCGCTCAAGTACTGAGGAAACTCCTCGCTCGGAGACCCAGAAAACGTCCCCTCTTTTAATAAGCGGATCATGTCTTTTATAGGAAGCGCACACAGCGGTTTTGCAGTCTTCGATGTGGGTAAAACTGGGAAGTCTTCCGGGGGGTATGTGACAAATGTATAACGACTACGCCCGGTTTCTATATACCCCTTTCCATCTTCTACATTAAGGACGAACTGTGAATCGGGCAGCTTTTTAATCAACTCTCCGACGATTCTGGCCGGGAGGATTGCCTCTCCTTCCTCGCTAATCACCGCTCCCTGAGCAAGACAAGTGACGGAGGTCTTCAGATCCGTCGACATTAAAGTGACACTATTATCCTCGGCGCAGCATTTTACACACCCCAATGCCGTGATCGTAGGTGTGCTTTTTATTGAAGTTTGGGCTAATTGCCAGCTGCGTACAAAGCTTCCTTTATTGACCGAAAGGCGCACTCCTATCACCTCTTTTATTTTTATATTTTAAAGAAATAAAAATAGTAGAGTCTGTAGTAAGGCCTGTGGAGACTGTGGAAAAACCAATCCAAGAGAGTCGTGATGTGTATTGAGCGATGTGGAGGATATGTGGAAGGAGCATTGAAGTTATCCACATTATCCACATCATATGAAATTAAATATCCCTGCACGACAGTTATCCACGAAAAGGCGTCTTTTATTCACAACGTTTTCTTAGCTCTATCCACAGCGCCCCGTATCTTTTGATCCTCTTTCATTAATTCCTCTACTTTTCTACATGCATGAAGTACAGTAGTATGATCCTTCTTTTTAAAAGCTTGGCCTATCTGTTGTAAGCTCAAATCTGTCAACTCTCTCGTCAGATACATGGCAACTTGCCGGCAGAGGGCTATTTCTGCCGTACGCTTGGCGCTGCGCATGTCTGAAATCGGTATATTAAACTCGTTTGCCACGAACTCCTGGATCCGCTCTACAGTAACCGGACTCTTGGCTGTGCCCTGGATAATGTCTTTTAGCCATTCCGATGCGTTTTCCACCGTTATCGGCTCCGAGTTGAGTTGCGAACAGGCTAATACCCTATTCAACGCCCCTTCGAGTTCTCTTATATTGCTCGGTATATGTTGGGCTATAAATACGACCACATCGTCTGGGATGTCTAGTCCTCTCAATTCGGCCTTTTTCCTCAATATAGCGATGCGCGTCTCGTAATCAGGCGGCTGTATGTCCGTCACCAATCCCCACTCAAAGCGGGAGACCAACCTCTCTTCGACGCTCTGAATTTCCTTCGGCGGCCGGTCGGAGCTGATGACTATCTGTCTTTTTGCCTCGTGCAAACTGTTAAAAGTGTGGAAGAACTCCTCCTGGGTGCTCTCTTTATTGGCCAAAAACTGGATGTCGTCGATCAACAGAATGTCTACACCCCTGTATTTCGCCTTGAAATCTTGAGTGCGATTGTTCTGTATCGAAGTTATCAATTCATTTGTGAACTTTTCTGAGCTCACGTAAGAGACGCGGGCGCTGGAGTTGCTTTTTATGATGTAATGGCCTATTGCGTGCATCAGGTGAGTCTTGCCGAGCCCCACGCCGCCCCATATGAAAAGCGGGTTGTAAGCCACGCCTGGGCTTTCAGCCACGGCGAGGCTAGCCGCATGGGCCAACCTATTAGACTTCCCGACGACGAAATTCTCGAATATATAAGATTGATTTAGTCCTAATCTCTCCGCTGCCACCCCGGTTTGAGGTTGAGAAGCGCGCCGAGCGCGCTTTTGCTCTTCGTCGCGCACTTCGGAATCCACCTTAAGTTCGATCTTATCTGCTATACCGAGTGTCGACGTAATCTCCTGCAGCGTCTTTAAGAAGCGCGTCTGTATTTGCTCTCTCACGAAGACGTTCGGCACGTCTATTATTAATCTGTCTTCTTCTATGCCTAAGGGTAGGCACGTCTTGAGCCAAATCTCGGCCCCACCTCCGCCTTGAGGTGTGATGTTTTTGGTGGCCTCCAAGATTTTTCTCCAGGCTATTTCTAAATTCTCAGCCACGGTCCTTCCCCCTAAAAGTTATCCACTGGTCAACCTATATTACCACAGGCGGAGTTAGGAGAGATATCCACATTATCCACAAATTTACACGTGGCTTTGTGGATAACTTTTTGCGAGGCGCCATGAGAAATTGTGGTCTAAATACGAAAGGGTTTAAGTCCTGACGAAAGTTGATTAAAGAGGTGTATCTTGTCATTTCCTGATTATCCACCACGATTTCCACAGGTGTGGATAATTTTAACGGCAGAGCGCATGTCATTCTATGGTTCTTAACCTCGCTCGTTCGGAGATTTCGGCATCATAAATATCAGCGGCATGGTCGCCATAAAGGCTATCGCCAGACCGATAAAGATCGCGCTAAAGCCCAAGGCCATGTCGCCGATTTCATGGAGAACCAACGTCGCGATTGTGACGCTCACAGCTCCTCCAGTTTGACGGAACATACCTCTCACGCCCGTTATAGTCGCAGCCCGCTGTGGCATGAGTTCGATGCAGGCGTTGTTGGCGGCCGGAGATGCAGTCCCCACCCCGATACCCAAGACCAACATGATTGTGTATAAGAGGGCGGCATTGTTCGGCTTGAAGCCTAAAAGAAACAACCCCACCACGGTAGCTAAACTGCCAACAATCATCGGCCAACGATACCCCCAACGCACGATAAAAATACTCGTCATGACGGAAGAGACTATCATCCCCACAGACCTCGGCGTGAGGAGAAGCCCGCACTCTAAGGCGCTCATTCCGTATACGGAAGTTGCATAGGTCGGGATGAGCGACAAAACCCCGATGACCGCGGTACCGTAGACGAAGTTATAGACGTTTGCAGCTACAAACGGCTTAGTCTTCAACACCTCGATATCAAGGATCGGATCCTTAGCCCTCATTTCATGTCGCAGGAGTAAAACCGCGAAGGCTACGGCGACGGAGAGCATCATCCAGGCCAATCCGAACATCGTCTTATAACCCATAAGAGTAAGGCCCAACATCAGTGACGCGAGGCTTCCTCCGACCAAAAGTGCTCCTAAGACGTCGATGCTTACGCCCTTTTTTTTGTCAGGATGAAGCAATAAAGCTGAAAAAATGAGCGCCGTCAAACCTATCGGCACATTCACCCAAAATACAGACCTCCATCCGAAGGAGTCAACGAGCCAGCCGCCCAAGTTCGGGCCGATTATCTGCCCTATGGGGAAGATACTGCTAAAAAGTCCGATCGCTTTCTGCCTGGACTCGGGAAACTCCTCAGCTACTATGCCGACGGCGGACGGCATAAAGCCACCACCGCCCAGCGCCTGGATGAGGCGAAAAAGGACAAGCAACTCCACGTTGGGGGCAACGGCGCAGAGCAACGAGCCGAGGACGAAGAGAATGAGGCACGACATGAACGTGAATTTCCTCCCCAGGGCATCGCTCACCTTGCCGATTATGGGCATGGTGACGGTGAGCCCGAGTTGGTAAACGCTGATAATCCACCCCGCCACGACTATAGACACGTCGAAAAACGCGGTGATCATAGGGAAAGCCACCGCTATAGATGTAGCACTTATAGACGAAAGGATTAAAGATATGCTCACAGTTGTGAATATCAAATATCTAAACGTAGAGGTTGCCTCCAAAACCTTAATATACGAGGTCTTTACTTTTTGTGTTTTTAGCCTGCCTTGACTCTTGCTCCCTTTTTCACACTCCAACTCCACTCGCATTTCTTATGCCTAACGCCTCACATCTTACGCTTTATATCTTACCTATCACATCTCACGCCTTACATTTTACATCTTACATTCCTGATTCATATGCGGATTACGTATGCCTCGATTTCAGAATCTATGCGCCCCTCCGGCAAATAGAGGAAAGCCCTGGGCCATCCCATTCCGTAGCCGGCAGAGAAGATCGTGACGCAGCGGCCGAAATTCACCTTATACCCGACGTTTGGCACATATTGATGGCCGCGGATCAGGAATCGACAATCGAGCAGCGACAAAAACGCCTCCATGGCGCCCTCATCGAAGGAGCGAGTCCCGCCACCCCTCGGCCAATACGACTCGTCTAACGGGTCGTTCCAGAGTATTTGAAAGCCTATATCGTCATCTGCCTTGGCCCTTTCGAGCCTCTCTATCTCTTCAGGGACGGGAATCGGCACGCCACCGTGGACGGCGGCCAGCTCTCCAACCTTCGCCGCCAAAGGGAGGCTGTCGTACCATAAAAGCAGCGAAGGCAAAGCGCCGATGAGTCCTTTGTTTCTCAATTCGTCGGCGAAGGTATAATGGTAGTTCATCTCCCAATCCTCGTGGTTTCCCCTTAATAAAATAACACGGTCAGGGCGCTCGAGTTGAAACTCAAGTAGGGCGGTCAGAAGCTCTACGCCAAAAGCGCCCCTGTCCACGTAATCGCCCAAAAAAAGCCAAAGACACTGGTCATCTTTGGCCCACTCCATGATCTCTTTGAACGAATCGAGCTCTCCGTGGAGGTCGCCCACGACCAGGAGCGCCCCCAGATTAGGGTGTTCGACGAACGACCCCCTTCGGTCCGGAAGCTCCTCGTTTAACCTTACACCCTCGCGGAGCAACTCTTCGAACGACATCTCCATACCCCCTCGCTTTGTCACATGAGATAAAATAAACGAAAAAGGCGAGAGAAAGAAGGTTTTTGGACGAATGATGTCACATCCGGTTACGCACATAATAAGCCACACAGACCTCGACGGCGTGACCGCCGCTGCCGTTGCTTGGCATGCCCATTACCCTGAAGGCATGCCGATAAAGGTGACGCTTGCTGGCTATGGCGAAGTGGACGACTTGATGGTGGAGTCGGTCCAGGAGGGTTACAGGGTCGTTGTCTTGGACCTCTTCTGCCAGCGCCAAAAGACCGTAGATTTCATCGACGGCGCCTTTAAAGAGGGGGATGAACCCATCCTCTTCGACCATCACAAGAGCACGATGGAGCGCTACGGCAACCGCCCATGGCTGGTGATAGACACGAACGCCTGCGCCGCTAAGGTGTATTATCGATGGGCCGTGGAGCACCTTCCGCAAGAAAAGGCGAGGAAGATAGCCCAGCTTGCTGACATCGTAGAGATCGCAAACGACAGAGACCTGTGGCTCGGCGAGCGCGCCGAAAGCCGTCTGTGGCAGGCGCTGATCTCTCTCTCCGATCCCTGGAGCGTGCTTTTGAGGCTGATCTCCACTCCCGACGGTGCTCTGTCTGAGGGGGAGAGAGAGGCCGCCCTTGCCTTTGTGCGCGACCAGGAGGAAAGGTTCAGCCGCGCCATGGAGAAGGTGCGCCGCTTCAGAAACGACTTGGTCCTCGTGGGGCCGGACATGCTCAAATTCGGAGACGTCTCAGACTTCTGCGGCCTGGTTTTAGATCGCACCCCTGACCCGCCCAAATTGGTCGCGGTGGCGAACAAAAAGGCCACGGGCGAATGGGCGGTCTCTTTGAGGAGCAGGGACGGTTTGGCCGGAGAGTTGGTGGGAATACTAAGGGATGGAAAGAAAGTGCGCGGCGGAGGACATGGCGATGCCGCAGCTCTGTACTTCCCCCCCCATTACAACACCGACCAAATAGGGGAGACGCTCCTCTCCGGGCTTAAGGCAGTCGCGGAGAGGGGGCGTTCCATGGGCGTGACGCTTGGCGATATGTTAAACCTCCTTGAGAGAGGGGAAGGAAAATGAGTGGGATCAAAGTAGCCGTCTTTTACGCCTCCGTGGGTACCGGCCACAAAAGCGCCGCCAAAGCCATATCGGACTGGTTTCGCCGCGAGGTCTCTGGAGCTGAGACAATGTGCGTGGATACGCTCACTTACGCATCCCCCTTGGTGCGCGGCCTGTACGCCCGCTCCTACTTGGAGATGGTGCGGCGCGTCCCGCAGCTCTGGGGGTATCTGTATGAGGCGATGGACACTCCCGATGCCATCGATGGCCTTTTGGCCACCATAAACGAGCTCACAGAAAGGTTGAATTTGCGCAAGCTTCTCCTGGCGCTCGCCGAGTTCGACCCTCAGGCCGTCTTTTTCACCCACTTCTTCGGGGCCTCCGTAGTGGCCGACGCGCTTCAGGGGCAACGGCCGGTCTTTTACGTGAACACCGATTTTTTGAGTCACATCTTTCACAGAAATTTGAGCTTTTCGGGGTGGTTCGTGGCGAGCGACGAGGCCAAGCACCAATATGCCGCAGATGGCATAGACGGGAATCGCGTGGTTGTCTCGGGCATACCCGTGGACCCTATATACCTGTCTCCGCCCACCAAAGAAGAAGGGAGGCGCTTTTTGGGCATAAGCGGTGATTCTCCTATGTTCTTGGTGATGGGAGGAGGGATAGGCGTAGGTCCTTTTAGCGAGGTCTTGGATTCGCTAAGCCAGTTAGACGGGTGCCTCGTATTCGCCCTGTGCGGCAACAACAAAAACCTCTTCGAGAGGTTGAGCGAACGCTACAGGGGGCATGAAGGAGTGCGCGTGTTAGGCTTCGTGAGCGGCATGCCCTACTACTATGCCGCAGCCGATGCGGTGATCATGAAACCGGGTGGACTTTCCACGTCGGAATTGCTCTGCGTAGGGTCCCCGCTGATATTGTGGGGGCCCATCCCTGGGCAGGAGCAGCGCAACAGCGACTATCTGTTGGACCGAAGGGCGGCGCGCATGATATTCGAGCCGCGCAGGGCGGCGCAAAAGGTGAGGGAGATCTTAAAAGACGAAAGCGCCTTGACCGACCTGAGGGCCAACATGGCTCGCATCGCCCGGCCCGATGCCGGAAGAGCGATAGTGCGCCATACGCTCGAATGGATAAGGTGAAAGGGCGATGCTTGGAGCCATAATGGGCGATATAGCCGGTTCTGCCTACGAAGGAAGGCGCTTCAGGACGAAAACCCTCGACTTTCCCCTCTTCGGGCCGCGCACGCGCTTTACGGACGACACCGTGATGACCGTGGCGGTTGCGGACGCCATCCTTAGAAAGGTCGATTATGCCGCTTCCTATAGGGAGTGGGGGCGCACCTTCCCAGATGTCGGCTACGGATACCTTTTTAAGCGCTGGCTCACATCGCCGGACCCGAAGCCGTATAACAGCTTCGGAAACGGTTCAGCCATGAGAGTATCGCCCGTGGCCTACGCCTTCGACTCCCTGGACGAAGTTTTGGTCGAGGCCGAGCGCACGGCCCTTCCGACCCACAACCACCCCGAGGGAGTCAAGGGCGCCAGGGCCGTGGCGGCGTGCGTGTTTTTGGCCAGATGCGGTCGCTCCAAGGGCGAAATAAAAGACTTCGTGGAGCGGACCTTCGGCTACGACTTGAACCGCACGACTGACGAAATACGGCCCACGTATTCCTTCGACTCCACCTGCCAGGGGAGCGTGCCTGAGGCGATCATTGCCTTTTTGGACTCCCGCGATTTTGAAAGCGCCATAAGGCTTGCCGTATCGCTCGGAGGCGATGCTGACACCCAGGCCTGCATCGCAGGCGCCATAGCCGAAGCCTTTTACGGCGGCGTCCCCGAACCGATCTTGAAGGAAGCCCTCTCCTTCCTCCATCCCTCTTTGCTGGCGGTGGCGAGACGCTTCTGCAAGACCTATCCCTGCCCGACCGAGGTCCCGGAGGAGTGAGCGGCCGGCGCTGGGGTCTGCTCTCCGCTAAAGAGGGTTGGCCAGGACCTCTTCGAGCGCGTCCATGGCCTTTTCGACCCTTTCGAGCCTGGCCTGGCTTCCCATGTGGCCGATCCTAAAAACCTTGCCCTTTAGCGGCCCGTAGCTTCCGCCAAAGACCACGCCGCGCCTCCGCATCTCTGTGTCGAGGGCGATCCACGTCCATCCCTCTGGCACATTGGCCGCCGTCACCGTGGGAGAGGAGAGCGACTCGTCTTTGGGGAAGAGCGACACGCCCATCCCTTTCAGGCGATCCCTGCAATATGCCGCCACATCGTCGTGGCGCTTGAAGACGTTTTCGAGGCCTTCGCTCAAAATCGCTTTTATCGAAGCTTTAAGCGCGGCTATAGCGTGCCAGTTGTGGGTATATGGGAATTCCTTGACGGTTAGAGCATCTTTAAAGGGTAAAATCGCGTCGTAGCCTACATATCGCCTTTTTTTTATCGCCTCCCACGCCCTATCGCTCACCGTTACGATCGCAAGCTCAGGCAATAGAGAAAGGGCCTTTTGACTCCCTAAAAGCCCCAAGTCTATGTGCCAGTCGTCGACGCGCACCTCCGTCCCTGCTGCGCTCGACACGAAGTCAACGTAGAGCAGGGCGCCGACCTCTTGCGCTATCTCACCGAGCGGCTTTATGGGGTTTAGGATGCCGCTCGGTGTCTCGCAGTGAACGGCGGTTATCATAGATGGGCGAAACGACAGGGCTTTGCGCCTGACTGTGTCGAAATCTATGCCCTCGTCGTAACCGAAACCTGCCACTTCTACTTCTTGTCCTGTCGCCTTGGCCATGTCGGCGACTCCGTAGCCGAAGACGCCGTTCGCCACGGCCAGCACCCGCTCAGCCGGAGATAGCGCGCTTTTGAGCGCCCCCCAGAGGGCTAACATCCCCTCGCCCGACATGATCACTGGCGTGGCACGCGTGTATAGAATCTGCTGCAGCAGCGACTGGACTTCCTCGTAAAGCCCGAAGAACTCGCTTTCAAGGTCGGCGCTGCCGAAGTCTGCGAAGTAAACGCCTCTGATCTCCTTTGGCACCGAAACCGGCCCCGGCACTAATCCGATCGGATATGTCTCCATATTCGTCCTTCCCCCTCTGCGCTTTGCCATTCTCTCGCTCGTTTCGAAGCTTTCAGCGCGGCGTTGGATCGCGCCGAAAGCTCGCCCAGCGTGCGCTCAATTTTATCACAGGCTCACTCGCCTTGGCTGGTGGGGTGCCTAGGCGATGTTGACGCAAAGGCAAAACGCCTTAAAATGATAAGGGGCATTTAAATTAAAACGCTTCAGTTGAGCTCCTATGCCGCACGCGGAGGTGATATGAGCATATGAAGAAGGTCATGAATAAGCCAGAAGATATCGTAAAAGAGATGCTTGAAGGCATGTCCAAGGCCCACCGAAGGCTCGTGGAGGTCATTCCTGGAACGCAGGCGGTGGTGAGGGCCGATGCTCCGGTCATGGGCAAAGTCGCCGTAATCACGGGCGGAGGCAGCGGACACGAGCCGGCCCACGGCGGATTTGTGGGCAAGGGGATGCTCGACGCCGCCTTGGCTGGTGCAGTATTCTGCTCGCCTCCCCTTTCTGACGGGATCGCGGCATTAGAGCGTTGCAACGGGGGCAAGGGTGCCCTTTTCATAATCAAAAACTATACGGGAGACATCCTGCTTTTTGATATGTTGGAGGAAGAGGCACAAGACCGGGACATACCGGTGAAAAAGGTGCTCGTAACCGACGATGTCGCTGTGGAGGAGCGAGAGGGCACGACGGGGCGCCGAGGCGTAGCCGGCACAGTTTTCGTCCACAAGATAGCCGGGGCAATGGCCGATAAAAGAGCCCCTCTCGAGGAGGTCCACCGGGTGGCGCAAAAATGCGTCGATTCGGTCCGCACGTTGGGAGTGGCCCTCTCCCCCTGCATCGTCCCGGGCAGGGACAAGCCTAATTTCGAACTCGGCGCGGACGAAATGGAGTTAGGCATCGGTATCCACGGCGAGCCCGGCGTGGAGCGCACATCGCTGCGCCCCGCCAGGGAACTGGTCGAGGGGATGATGGGCCGGATAGTGGGCGACCTGCCGTTTGAGCGCGGGCAAGAAGTGGCGGTCATGGTAAACGGTATGGGGGCCACGCCCTTGATGGAATTATACGTCGTCTTTAACGAGGTGGCCAAGTATCTCGACAGGACCGGGATAGACATTTACCGTAGCTACGTAGGTGAATACATGACGTCCCTCGAGATGGCGGGCTTTTCCATAACCCTGCTCGCCTTGGACGAAGAGCTTAAAAGCCTCCTCGACCACCCGTGCGAGACGCCGGCGCTGACGCAGCGTTGATGGAGGGATAGAAATGTGCTTTACCAGTGACGAAGCCGTTTTGCTCATCAAGAATATGGCCAAAGCGGTCGCGGAAAATGAAGAATATTTGAACGAGCTCGACAGCGGCATCGGCGATGCCGAGCACGGGCTCAACCTGAAGAGGGGTTTTGAAGCGGTAATGGGGCGCATCGAGTCGCTCGAGGGCAAACCTCCGCACGAGGTCATCAAAGAGGTCGGCACGACCTTGGCGAGCGCGGGATGCGGCACAGGCCCCACCTTTTACGGCCTCGCCATGCGCTCTGCCGCGAGAGTGCTTGCGAAGAAGGGGATGGACTCCCCCGAGGCCATAGCGGAAAGCCTCGAGGCGGCCCTTCGAGCGATAAAAGAAAAGGGCGGGGCTGAAGTGGGATCGAAGACCATGGTGGATGCCTTGGAACCGGCGGTGACGGCCTTCAAAAATAGGGTGGAAGTCGGAGGTTCTGTCCTCGAGGCCTTCGACGACGCGGTCGAAGCCGCGAGGACTGGCATGGAGGCCACGCGCGACATGATAGGCAAGAAGGGGAGGGGTTACCACGCCGGCGAGCGCGGTTTAGGGCACCAAGACCCCGGCGCCACATCCGCCTATCTGCTCCTCAAGTGCGTCCGCGACACCGTGGCGGAATGCTGCCCCAGCAAAAACTGAACTGATTCTACGAATGCCAAGGAGCCTATATTCACGCAAGGCATCTATAGGAGGCAGACGGAGTGGATAAGTTCATTCAGGTGGCTGAGTACTTGGACAGCATTGAACCCGAAATTTGGGAGTTAAGCACAAAGATATTCTCTCATCCCGAGCTCGGCTTTCAGGAGTACTTCGCAGTCGAGATCCTTGCGCATTTTCTTCAAGAAAAGGGCTTCGAAGTGGAGAGAGAGGTAGCCGGATTAAAAACGGCCTTTATTGCAAAGCATGGGTCTGGGAAAACGCTGGCATTTATAGCCGAGTATGATGCAGTATCGGAGGCGCTTGGCCATGCCTGTGGGCATAATTTTATCGCCGCAGCCTCAGTAGCGGCGGCTGCCGCCTTAAAAGCGGCGAATGTTCCCATTGCCGTTATCGGTACCCCTGCCGAAGAATCGGGCGGAGGCAAAGTTATTATGGCTCGCGCTGGCATCTTTCGTCGTTTTCTGGGATGTATGTACTTACATCCATCGAACAAGACGCGAGTTGGAGGCCGGACCTTGGCCGCTCAGAGGCTGATTTTAAGCTTTCAAGGTCGAGAGGCCCATGCCACAAGAGACCCGCGCAGCGGGATAGATGCCCTCCAGTCTCTGCTTATGGTGCTATGGCAGTATAATGCAGTAAGGAGAACTCTGCCTAACACTTTTTTAGACAATTGGATAATCACGCGTGGCGGTGAGACAACCACGGTTGTGCCAGGTTATGCCGTAGCGGAGGCTCACTTTTTTGCTGAGGAGCCTGGAGATATCGAGAAAGCCGCGACTTTTCTGGGACGCGTGGCCAAAGCAGTTGAAAGTGTCACGGGCGCTACCGGACAGCTCGAGAAAGCCGAAATGTACCCGCCGCGGATCACCGATCCGAGGTTGCGAGAGGCTATGGAAAAGGCTTTTGAACGGGTTGGTATTGAGTATGCGCCGATGCCGGAGAAAGAGGCAGGGTTTACCGATGTCGGTGCCGTCAGCGAACAAGTCCCTGTGGCGGAGGGATATATACGTGTGTGCGACGCCTCTAACCACACGCAGACCTTTAGAGAAGCCATGCTTGCTCCAGCTACTCGGGAAAAAGTTTTGCAGGCGGCCAAGGTTTTAGCCTTTGCCGTGCTGGAATTATTACCACCGCCCTGCTCGAATGGCGCCTGATATCATCTGATGATATCAGAGGATGTCTTGGCATGCTGTCTCTGCTTTTTGGCGAGGCGACACCAAGAAGGCCAAAAGAACCTTCACGACGGTTTTATAGAGAGAAGAAATTATGGATAACATTAAAATAGACGCTATCTTGAATGAAAGAGAAGCTCGTTGGCATCGTGTCATTCAGTTATCTAATGAGTGGGAAAAGCCTGTAATAGTAGGATCGGTTGTCATGCCTGGGCCGGATAAGAATGCTCCTTGCGCTGAAATCATCTTCCGTGAGCTCGTAGAGGCGTTGAAGCAACTGTCCAAGGTATGGCCACTGCTACATTGGGAAGTGTTGCATGGTGCCCTGGGCCCCGCCGTTATTTTGGTTTTAGCGCAGGGCGACGCTCGTCTCTTAAAGCGAGCGGCGGTGGGCATAGAAGAGTCCAGCGTGGTAGGGCGATTGTTTGATATAGATGTGTACGACGAAGATGGTAGGCCTGTAAGTCGAACAGAACTTGGTTTTTCGGACCGGCGCTGCCTCGTTTGCGGTGGGCCGGTGTCTGAGTGCCGCAGGAGTGCGAAACACACCCTGAATGAGGTCGTAGGAAAGATTGAAGAGATCATCAAAGTGCTTTTAGTAAAAAAATAACAGACAGAAGCAGGCCAAAGGAGGATGAAGGGTGGTTAAATATAAAATTGCGGTTGTCCCTGGAGATTGTGTTGGCCCAGAAGTGACGGCCGAAGGAGTTAAGGTCCTCAAGGCGACAGCGGAAAAATATGGATTTGAGGTCTCCTTGACTGAGTATATGGCTGGTGGGGCGGCTATAGACGCCTATGGCGACCCGCTGCCTGAAGAAACGATAGATGGATGCCGGAGTAGCGATGCCATCCTATTCGGTTCGGTAGGCGGGCCTAAGTGGGATGATTTGCCTTGGGAAAACGTTCATGGTGCTATTACGCCGTCGCGTGGCATCCAACGCCTGCGCCAAATCTTTCAGCTATTCGCCAATATCCGTCCGGCTTATCTGTTTCCGGAGTTAGTCGACAATACTCCGCTGCGCCCTGAGGTGGTCGCTGGGACAGATTTGATAGTGGTGCGAGAGCAATGCGGAGGCCTTTATTTTGGGGAACCTCGCGGCATTATTGGGATGGGAGAAGAGCGCAAGGGCATCAATACGCTGAGTTATACTGTCCCTGAGGTTAGGAGGGTTGCGCATGTGGCTTTCAAGTTGGCCAGGCGGCGCCGCAGGAAGGTTACCTCTGTAGACAAACATAACGTGATGGAGAGTTCGATCCTGTGGCGACAAGTGGTAAAAGAGGTGGCAAAAGAATATCCAGACGTGGAGCTGAACCATCTTTACGCTGACGCCTGCGCTATGAAAATTATAGAAAACCCGCGGCAGTTTGATGTTATCCTCGCGGGCAATATTTTTGGCGATATCCTCAGCGATCTCTCATCTGTACTCGCGGGGTCGATCGGCATGATGCCTTCTGCTAGTATTGGCGAGGGGACTTTTGGATTATATGAGCCCATTCATGGCAGTGCCCCGGATATTGCGGGGAAAGGGATCGCCAATCCTGTCGGATCGATCATGTCCGTGGCCATGATGTTGGATTGCTCCTTCGGGCGCAAAGAAGCGGCAGAAAGCATAAAATCTGCCATAAAGTCTGTGCTTTCCGGAGGATATCGCACGGCCGATCTGTATAAACCTGGAACCAAAAAAGTATCGACATCAGAGTTTGGAGATTTAGTTGCGGCGGAAATCCTCAAATGAAGAATTACTCGACGGATTTTGTTTTGGGACGACGACATAGACAATTGAGTTGGCAAAGGTTGGGTGTAAAATCAATCCTATAAATTTAAATTAAACAATAGTCGTCTGAAAAGAGGTGATGATATCCGGGAGAATGGCAAATGCGTAGAGGACGACCGATGTTAGGTGCTATTTCAGTAATGAGGGAAGTTTTGGAGCCACGAAAAAGTGCGCTAAGTAGTAAGAGCATCTGATCATAGCGTGAGTTTTACCCTAACCGATTGACACAATTTTAAAGTGGGGAGGTTGTTGGGATGCGCGAAAACACACGTGAAAGCGAAGTTATGTATGATCCTAAACAAGGCTTGCGTCTTATGGGCATGCCACCTCAATGGTTTGCCGTTTTTGCAGCGATAGTGCTGGCAGGTTCATACTTGGGCGTGCTCCCCAACGATATGATCGGCGGTTTTGCGGCAGCTATTGTTATTGGCACAATCTTTGGTTTTATCGGCGATAATGTTCCTATTTTAAATGATTATCTCGGCGGAGGTCCTGTTCTCGCTCTATTCGGTACCTCTATTTGTGTTTATTTAGGCGTTTTCCCAGAATCATTGGTCAAAATTATAGGTAATTGGACGCAGGATACCCAAGGGTTTATTAACTTCTATATAGCTGCCCTTATCTGCGGCAGCATCTTAGGGATGGACCGAAAACTTCTGATCCAAGCTGGATGGCGCTATTTTATCCCCTTAGTTGGTGGCGTCGTCGTTGCTTATGGTTTAACCGGAATAGTCGGCGGCATAATGGGCTATGGTTGGGGGAAAGCTATGCTCTATGTGGCTGCCCCAATTATGGGAGGAGGCACGGGTGCAGGGGCTATTCCGATGTCTCAAATTTATGGTGCAGCCCTAGGTGTAGATAGCAAGGAAGTTTTCGGCATACTCTTCCCTGCAGTTGCCTTAGGCAATGCAGTATCGATTATTGCTGCTGCTTTATTGGACAAACTTGGAAGGGTTCGGCCGAAGCTTTCGGGGGAAGGCGTAATTCTCCAAGGCTTTGAGTTTGAATCCGAGCCAAAAACTGCCTTAGAGTTTACTATAGGTGATCTTGGCACAGGGTTGCTTATGGCAACGAGTTTTTACATCTTCGGTAGGATAATAGAGATAGTTATTCCGCAGATTCACTATTATGCGCTGACAATTATAATAGTGGCTATAGTTAAGATCTTGGGGGTTATGCCTAAGCGACTTGAGTTCGCAGCAGCCAAATGGTACCAATTTACGGTCGTTAATCTAACCCTGGCATTGATGGCAGGTACAGGCGTAAGGTTTTTGGATTTAAAAGCAGTTATCGCAGCTCTCACCCCCACATATTTTATTCTGACTCTCACAACTGTATTGGGTGCCATCTTGGGTGCTGGAATAATTGGCGCCTGGGTCCGTTTTTACTTCATTGAGTCTGCTCTTGCTGCAGGTTTGTGTATGGCTAACATGGGTGGAACGGGGGACGTGGCCGTTCTCTCTGCGGCCAAGCGTATGAATCTGATGCCTTTCGCCCAGATGTCATCCCGCCTGGGTGGCGCGTTTATATTGATTTTGCAAAGCCTGCTAATTCGTCTTATTGGCGGCTAAGCGGGCAGGAGATGACAATGGGGGAGAGGGGCTATCTTATTCATCCTCTTCCCCTTGGGGTTTATCAAACTAAGGAGGAGATCTATTTATGAAGGTAGCGACAGGTCGCCAAATACCTGACCAGATTCCGGGTCGTCGGGAGGTTCGACCTTACGCCGGGCCGTTTGCCTTTGTTCCGACAGGCGTCAAAGCGGCTCCGCCGCTCTCTATGGTTAGGCCGGGGGAGAAAAAGGTCGTAGACTCCCTGAGAGAAGCGATCCGGTTAGCAGGCTTAAAGGACGGTATGACAATTTCCTTTCATCATCATCTGCGCTTCGGGGATCATGTCATCAATATGGTGCTCGACACCATAGCTGAGATGGGCATTAAGGACCTGACATTTACAGCTACGGGTCATCATCCTGTTCCGGAGTCTTTTATCAAGCATATGGAAGACGGCGTGATAACCCGCATTGAGCATGCCGTGTTGGTCGATCAACTGGGGGTGGCTGTGGCTCGCGGTCTTTTGAAGGAGCCGGTGACGATCCGCTCTCACGGCGGGCGTCCGCGGGCGATAGAGGCCGGAGAACTTCCGATAGATGTAGCGTTTATCGCCGCTCCAACAGCAGATACTTATGGAAATCTTAACGGGATTGATGGCCCTTCTCATTGCGGGTCGCTTGGCTACGCTGTTGCCGATGCTCAATACGCAAAATGCGTAGTAGCAGTTACCGACAACCTTGTTCCCTACCCGCTGCGGTATATTTCCATCCCGCAAACTAATGTAGACTACGTGGTTCCAGTAAGCAAAATCGGGGACCCGACCAAGATTGCTACGGGGGCTATCCGTAAAACGTCAAACCCTCGTGACATCCTTATTGCGCAACAAATTATCAAAGTAATGGAGGCTTCCGGCTTGGTGCAACCGCGCTTTAGCTTCCAGGCTGGGACGGGCGGGGTCTCTCTGGCGGTGACACAGTTCCTCACCGAAATCATGCAGCAGAGGGACATCCGCGGCAGCTTCCTCATGGGCGGGATAACCGGTTCTACGGTTGGGCTCCTGGAAAAGGGCCTTTTCGACATCATCTTTGATGTCCAAAGTTTCGATCTGGATGCAGTTGCTTCGCTGGGTCGTAACCCAAATCACTGCGAAGTCAGCGCTTCATTTTACGCCAACCCACACAATAAGGGCTGCGTAGTTAATCTACTGGACGTGGTGATCCTCAGCGCCCTGGAGGTGGATACGAAGTTCAACGTAAATGTGCTTACTGGTTCGGATGGAGTAATGAGAACCGGGCCAGGTGGCCATCAAGACACAGCCGCCGGCTCTAAACTTACCATTATTGGCACTCCCTTGCTTCACGGCCGTATCCCAGCCATTGTTGATGACGTCGTCACAGTGGTGACCCCAGGCGAAACCGTCGATGTGGTGGTAACAGAATACGGGGTTGCTGTGAATCCGTTGCGGCAGGATTTGATCGATCGCATGAAGGACGCAAGGCTTCCTTTGGCGAGCATTGAAGACCTTAAGCTGAAGGCGGAGAAGTTGGCTGGTAAGCCAAAAGCTCCGGAGTTTACGGATCAAATCGTCGGCGTAGTAGAATACCGTGATGGCAGCGTGATTGATGTAGTGCGTCAGCCCCGTAGCTGGGTTGACCGTTAGGAGGTGGAAATTGTGACTGCAAATGGTAGAGGAAGGATCAGAAGGAGCATGCTCTTTGTCCCGGGCAATAACCCCAGCATGATACAGACCTGTCCCATTTACGGGGCCGACTCTATCATCCTTGACCTGGAAGACTCTGTCGCCGTATCGCAAAAGGACGCGGCGCGCCGGTTAGTTGTTCACGCTATTCTGGAGCTCGATTTTGGCGGTGCGGAAATTGCGGTGCGAATCAACTCACCGCTCACAGAAGAGGGGCAAAAAGACATAGAGACGCTCATGGAAGCGGCACCGTCTGTTTTTGTAGTCCCAAAGGTCGAAAGCGCCGAGGAGATCCTTGACCTGGATAGCAAGTTGAGCGCGGTTCCAATTGGTTTGCTTCCCATCCTCGAAACGCCCAAGGGGGTATTGCACGGGGAAGAAATCGCCAGCTCATGCCCGAGGGTATGGGCGCTCAGCTTCGGCGCTGAGGATTATGCGACGGCCATGGGTGTTGAGCGCACTCGGGCTGGTCGAGAGCTCTTTACAGCACGCTCGCTTGTGGCAATGCAAGCCAAAGCGAGCGGCGTTGCGGCCTTGGATACAGTTTTTGCCGATGTTAACGATGAAGAGGGGTTGCGCAACGACACTAAAGAGGCAATATCCTTAGGTTTTGAAGGGAAATATGCTATTAGTCCACGACAGGTAGGTATCATCAACGATCTGTTCACACCACAGCCAGCCGAAATAGAGAAGGCAAAGCAAATTCTTGAGACCTATCGTAGCGGTGTCGAGCGCGGGATAGGGGCAATAGCATTGGACGGCAGAATGATAGACGCTCCAGTTGTGCAACGCGCGGAGAGGGTTCTTGCCCTGGCTCAGGCCGCGGGCCTTTTAGGGGGTGGTATGGAATGAACGTTGTGCGCAATGCTCAAGCTGGCACGTTGGAGTCCAGCGATGCCCTAGTTATCGTGGCACCGGGCAAACCTGGTTCTGGTTTGCACATAGAGATAAATAGCATCGTTGAGGAGCAGTTTGGAGACCAGATCCGTCGCGTTGTCGAGGAAACCATAGACAGACTGGGAATTCGGGACGTCCGCATTACAATCCAAGATAGAGGCGCGTTAGATTACTGCTTACGTGCCCGCTTGGAGGCTGCGCTTAACAGAGCTAGCGTGGTTGACTAATGCTAAGGTCGAAATCTTCCCATATTCCTGCTTAGGGAGGAGGCAGTATGGAAGGCATTAGATTCCGATCCGTTTCTTTATCGGGACGCGATGGAGAACGCGTCAGGCTCTTTTTGGAGGCTAAC
Source organism: Acetomicrobium sp. S15 = DSM 107314 (assembly GCF_016125955.1). NCBI lineage: Bacteria > Thermotogati > Synergistota > Synergistia > Synergistales > Acetomicrobiaceae > Acetomicrobium > Acetomicrobium sp. S15 = DSM 107314. The sequence continues at coordinate 37,217 of NZ_JADEVE010000091.1, forward strand.
GGCCTTAAACTTGAACCTCGACTCGACTATACCTTGGTTGTGGAATTAGATGGGGAAATAATTGCCACAGGTTCGCTGGCAGGGCCAGTCCTAAAGTGTCTGGCCACTGACCCTAACCATCAGGGCCAGGGTCTTATGGAAAAACTGGTAACTCGATTACTGGAAGAGGAGTACTATAGAGGCAATTGGCACGTTTTCCTCTACACTCGCCCGGCTAACCTGGAGATATTTCGCAGCTTAGGGTTTCGTGAGGTGGCCAGAGTAAGGGATAGAGTGGTATTTTTTGAATCAGGGCCCGAGAGCATCGCTGACTTTGTTTCAGCCTTACGGGAGAAGCGAAGAATGGTCGGTGGGAAGGTCAGTTCGGTGGTGGTGAATTGCAACCCTTTTACGCGGGGGCATCAATACTTGATCGAAAGGGCTGCAGCCGAGAGCGATTGGGTTCACGTATTTGTTGTCACAGAGGATCTTTCCATGTTTCCCTTTGCCGTTCGCTATAAGTTAGTTCAGCGTGGCACCGCTCATATTCCCAATATAACTGTGCATGCCGGAGGCCAGTACATCATATCACAGAACACCTTTCCCAGTTATTTTACTCGTGACCCCAATGAGCAGGTTGAAGACCATGCTTTATTGGACGTCGCCATCTTTGGTCAGTATGTTGTACCGGCATTGGGCATCACGGATCGCTATGTGGGGCAGGAGCCCTATTGCCCAGTGACAAGTGTATACAACAGGGTTATGCAACAAGAGCTACCGCGCTACGGAGTAACAGTACACGAGGTTCCTCGGTTAGAAGTGGAAGGGGAGGCTATAAGTGCTTCTCGGGTTAGACAGGCTTTGAGAGACGGCGACTGTGAAGAGCTTACTAAATTGCTTCCCTCAACAACCTTGAACTTCTTGCGCTCTGAGGAAGCCCAGCCAATTATTCACAAGATCAAAGAAAGCTCTGCTCCGCATTGAAAATGCTGCTCCAAAAAGAGAGCTCAGCAATCATAACGCTGGCCCAAAATGCCGTTTATGCCATGTTGCTCGAAACGGCTTGTCACCCGTCACCCGGATTAGTTAGCCCTAAAAGCGTAGGGTCCCATAAAGATATGAACTACTTCACGTTTCTATCGTCAAGTTCTGCTTTAGCGCCCTACTATTTACTTTTAGCCGAGGCCGGCTTCCGCTTTCAAGGGCAAGAAGAAAAACTTCTTACTGAACTACGCGCCTGGGGCCTGCGAGCGGAAACGGATATGTTCGCTGCGACGGGCGGTGCGAATACACAAAAAGGGCTCCTTTTTTTCCTGGGGCTGTCTGTAGGAGCGGGAGGATATGCGTTGCGTCGTGGCTTTCCTCCCACTGCTGCGCAGGTGAGGGAAGTGGTCGAGCGAGCTGCGGATCCGTTACGAGAAGAACTGGATGCTATAAACGACAAGAGGCGCGCGCCTTCCTCCAAAGGCGATTGGGCATATTTGGTACATGGCTTCGCTGGAGCGCGTGGAGAAGCGATATGCGGATTTCCGACCGTTTTTACCTGCGGATTGCCGGCTTTGCGCGGTTTCTTGCAGGCTGGTTATAGCCTTAATGACTGTTTGGTGGGGACGCTGTTGTGCCTCATGACCTCTGTCGCCGACACTGCTGTTCTCGCTCGCCATGGTCCAGCTGGTTTAGAGCGCGTGCGCGCAGAGGCTCGGGAAGCGGTGCTCCTTGGTGGTATTAGTACTCGAGAGGGAAGAGAAAAAATCCTTGCAATGGAGAAAGTCTTTGCTGAGGAAGGGCTTAACCCAGGCGGCTCAGCTGATATGCTAGCGCTAACGGTATTTTTCTATTTGTTAGAAGAGCAAATCCCGGCAGAGCAGCTTCTTTTCCCAAGCGTATTCAGTTTTTAGAGGAAGTTGCCAAAAAGGATCGACATGATCAGTACTTCATAAAAACCATAATAAATAATTTACTGAGGCCTCGGAACACGCCTTAAACCCCATTGATGAAAACCTTCTCTAAAAGGGATTATTAGGATGGTTGCCCTTTTCGTCAACTGTAAGGAAACAGTGTGATTTCGAAGAGATTATTTTTGAGGAAAACCGTGGGTTGACAAGATAGGGGGAAACAGGTATTTTGTTACCAGAATATTTATAGTGAGAAGCGACTGGCGTGGTCGTATAAAACGGCTTGAGAGTCACAAAACCATTGGATACGGGGTGTGGTTGATGGGAAAGGCCAAGAGGCAGATCATCAGGATAGATGAGGACAAGTGTGACGGCTGCGGCCTCTGTGCCGAGGCCTGTCACGAAGGGGCAATTCGCATCATCGACGGCAAGGCCAGGCTTATTTCCGAATCTTACTGCGATGGCCTTGGAGATTGCATCGGCGAATGTCCGAGGGGTGCCATCTCTTTCGAGACCAGAGAGGCCGATTCCTACGACGAAGAGGCGGTAGAGCGCAAGCAGGTTCAGCAGGGTTCGCTTCCCTGCGGATGCCCCGGAACCGTGTTGCGCTCCCTCGCACAGGAAGAAAACGATTTCAGCGACGAAGCCGCCGTGGCGCCTGTCGAACCTGCCCGATCGATGCTCTCAAACTGGCCGATCCAGCTGCGCCTGGTGCCCGCAAACGCGCCATATCTAAAGGGTGCCGACGTTCTGCTCGCGGCTGATTGCACGGCTGCATCGATCCCGGATTTCCACGGGAGATTCTTGAAATGCAAAGTCCTTTTGATGGGTTGCCCCAAGCTCGACGACGCCGAGGCCTACAGGAAGAAGCTCACCGATATGGTCAGGGCAAACGGCATAAAAAGCCTTCACGTGGTCATCATGGAGGTTCCCTGCTGCGGAGGGCTCGCACGCCTGGCCGAAGGAGCAGTCGAAGAAGCGCGCAAGTCTATTGATCTCAAGAAGACCGTCGTAGGCATTCGCGGAAACGTCCTCGAGGAGGAAACGTTAAGGTATAGGTTCGGCGACGCTTGATCGCTCCGTCGGCAAAGAGGGCCGAATAGTGCCTGTGGCGCCGCCTCCAATTACCATGCGGCGATTAGCGCCGTCGGTCGTGGCTAAGCATACTCTGTCGCTTCCGCCGATAGGGCCAGGGTGCCAAACCTTTGTCTCTTCGTCTATGAGGGCTCTCCTTTTGGTGGACCCTCCTTTGGATAGCAGCTTTCCCGTTGGAACATGTCCGCAGGATGGATCTGATACGTAAGCGAGCCTGTCTGCGAAAGGTGGGTTCTGTAACCGTAAGGCATGCGGCCATTGCCACGGCTGCATGCGCTGCGTTTCCGCCTTTTTGAGGATTTCAAAGCCCGGCCTGGGCGACAGATACTTGTCTTGTAGTCACCGTGTCTCAGCGTGAAAAAACACGTTCCTCTGCGACGGGAAACGGCAAGACAACAGATCAAACACCATATTGGCCTACCCCGTCCTTCTCAGATTTTTTATATATGCTACTATTGCTATCAGCCAAAATCATCGCCGACCATCACTGAAATCTTTAAATATTTGTCTAATTCCTTTATCGTCCCGATTGCTTATCCCTTGCTTGAACTCTTCTGTCGCTGGCGCATCCTGGCGATATTGAAAAGGCCACATGCTCTTTAAGTCGAAGAAAGCGACTCTATCGCCATCCTGCAGAATCGTCGAAAGGTCCGGTTGAAATTTAGGGAGGGCGCTCAGGTTGCCATTGATAAAAGTGAATCCTCGTTCTTCGGTAGGAATTCCAATCTGTTCGAGGAGGTCTTTGATCGTGCTTCCCTGATCAAGCGAGACCTTTAAATGAGCAAAACCCGTCGACGCATTTTCTCCTCCAAAACGAGATAAAGCACCATAAAGCCAAACGTCGATTTCTATTTTCATTATAGGGCTCCTCCTCTTACAACAGATTGATTATCCGCCACCTACTGGTGGGAAAAGACCAACCTCATCTCCGTCCCTAAGTTGCCAATCGAGCTGACGCGATCGACCATTAACATATATCATGCGCACTTCATCAACAGATAATTTCAGGCGATTGAGCAATCCCATGACGCTTTCGCCTTCTGGAAGCTCGATCTCAACTGGGGCTCCTCGCTCTGTTTTTTTTGTACGATTTGTCAACATAGCGTAAAGTTTTACTTTTACTTTCATAGACACACCTCACGTTTACTCCCTTTAGTTTATAGCACAATCACATCAGCTTTATTTTTAAAAAAGCGGACAGAGAGAGTTCTCTCCGTCCGCTTTATATAGAATGCTCCGAATGCTTAAACAGTCTTGAGTACGCTATCTAGGACTTCATCAGGTACGTCAAATGTATGGTTATGCGGAGGCAGGGGCTCATATTTCATGAACTCTGGCATTCTATCATGTGAATCGTTCAGACCGGCAGCCACATTGAAAGCACGTTCCTTTCTAAGTATTTCAAGTCCGATTTTTATTACATCCTCTGCGGTCCAATTTGTTCCTAAGATACCATTACACTCCTCCACAAAGCCCTCGAATCCACTAGGAATATCTAAGATGGCAAAGGCGATAAAGAGACAGTGGCCTGTAGAATCGAGGAATGCAGTAGCAGCTTGAAGGTTGCGACTAATGGCGGCCTTACCTTCAGGGGATAAAGGATCTACTTTACCGCCAACGCCTAATATCTCGTTGTTTATAGTGTAACCTGAAGTGTGATCAGCTCCCATAGTACTCGTGGCATAGGTTACTCCTATACCTTTAACTGCACGTGGCTCGTAAGCAGGCATGCCTTGCCCTTTGACCGCTGGAATCCGCACAACGCCAAGAACGCGTCCTGCGGATGCAGTGCCACTCCCGAGGATACGGCCCAAGGGGGTCCCCTTCCCAATCTCATGAATTAGCTCTATGGCCTTTTCTCCGTCACCAAATTTGAAGATACCCGCTTCTGCGGCCACACCAAGGGTGCCACCCGTCTCAATAGTGTCCAATCCATAGGCGTTGCATAGCCGTACCATCTCTGCAATTTGGTCCAGGTTGTCAATGCCCAGGTTAGCGCCCAGAGACCAATCCGACTCATACTCGACACAGGAGACGTGCTCTCTTCCATCTTGCTTGTACCATGTATTAGAGCACTGTATGATGCAACCTGGGCTACAGGCATGATTGTAAACTTCTTTTCCAACACGAGTCTTATTTCCTTCAAATATTGCCTCACCGGCAATCTTAGGTGCTCCCTCAAAGCGACCTGTTTTGAAATTGCGCGTTGGAAGCCCCCCAGCCTCATTCAATATATTGATGAGCACAGCTGTGCCATACGTGTTTAAACCACCCTTCGGCTTTGTGATATCATGAGTACGCAGAGCATTGGCAAGCTTTTCGCAACCTTGATCGAATAAAGCTTTATCAACAATTGGCACTTCTGGCGCCCCTTGAGCACTTGTGACTATAAATTTGAGGCGTTTGCTTCCCATTACAGAACCAAGTCCGCCTCGACCCGAGTAACGAGTAGGTTGGCCTTTGAGGTCGTTAAATACGATCCCAGAGTTGGCATATCCATACTCTCCCGCGACTCCGATACCCGCTATGGAGATGCCTTTCCCAAATCGTTCGTAAATCTTGGGGAATACAGCGTAGAGATCACTACCTATGTACTCATCAGCAGGGAGAAACTCAATTTTTGGCCTTTCCTCTTTGGCATCCCAACTAATATGGATCATCCAATATTTATCTTCTTTAGGTTGACTATAGACAACGATGGCTTTGATCTTCATTCTAGCGACGTCGACACTCCACGACGTCCCTGCGTTTGATTCCTTAATTCCACCCGTTAAAGGGGATTTGGCTCCGACGGAAACGCGCGCAGATGTGGGAGCATCAGTACCTGTAACAATGCCAGGTGCAAAAACTAAGACGTTGTTGGGGCCTAGGGGATGACACAGGGGATTTACTTCGTCACAAACGATGGTCGATGTTAGTCCTCTTCCTCCCAAATTTTTATAAGCATTGGGCACGTCCTCTAATTTATACGTTTTATCGCTCATGTTTATTTTCAGAATCCACATACTATTTACCTCCTTCTCTCCTTCTTTTTAGAACGTGGACTCATCTTTGCGCTCTCTTCAAGAGTCGATACCCTCTGTTACGAGCACCAGCATCCCAAAATCAAAAATTCGCAAAGGTCATGCCATCACCCCTTTCAAGGCAATGTAATCCCCTTTGCGAATTGGCAGGCATTGAGATTGCTCCCAATACCCTAACGCTCATCTCTCCCAGAGGGAGAATAATGAGTCGGAGACAATTTTTAGGAGTTACGCAGTTGCCTGTGACCCTCCTTCTCAGAAAAAGCATTAACACAGAAACATAAGCCTGTCAAGAGCCGCGAGCGGCTCTATGTCACATAGCGTGGAAATATTCCGGTGGTAAGGATACCAACAAGATTCTTCTTAATTAGCTATGCATGCTGAACCCTGAGAACACAGACACCCTCAAGGCGTAAGAGGAACTAAAGCTGCAGCAGTATAGAGCTTTGCCAACGGTATGCGCATCAAGCTAAAAACTAAGATGTGCTTTGTTAGTTAAATCTATGTTATGCATGATCGTAAGAGTTTTACTGCCTACCATGCGGCGATCGTGCCGTCGGTCCTCGGCTCCGTTCCGCCGCAAAGATTTCCGTTTTCCATCCTCCAGATTATCTGCCCCCTGCCGAAGGGCGCGTGTTTCGAAGATATAGCCACGTCGTGACCGCGCCTGGCGAGCGCAGCAGCTATGTGCTCCGGGAAGCCGTATTCCAAGAGCACCTCTTTACATTTTACCCACATCCAGCGCGGGGCATCGAGCGCCTCTTGGGGGTTTAGGCCGAAGTCGAGCATATTCATGAGGACTTGAACGTGAGCCTGAGGTTGCATAAAGGCTCCCATTATGCCGAAAGGCCCTATGGGTTTGCCGTCTTTAGAGATAAAACCAGGAATTATCGTATGATACGGGCGCTTGCCGGGCCTTAAGGCGTTTGGATGATCGGGAGAGAGTGAAAAGCAGGCACCTCTATTTTGGAGCGCCACGCCCGTTTTCGGCACGACGATGCCTGAGCCGAAGCCCATGTAGTTGCTCTGTATGTAGGAGACCATGTTCCCATTGCCGTCTGCCGTGGCTAAATATACGGTATCGCTTCCGCCGATAGGGCCAGGGTGCCAAACCTTTGCCTCTTGGCCTATGAGAGCCCTCCTTTTGGCGGTCCTTTCTTGAGATAATAGCTCTTCCGTTGGAACGCTCTCGCAGGAAGGGTCTGCTATGTATGCAAGCCCGTCTGCGAAAGCGGCCTTTATCGCCTCTATCTGCAAGTGATACGTAACTGGGTTTTCTTTTTCCGTGAAGGAAAATCCTTTCAAAATGTTTAAAGCTATGAGGGCCACTATACTCTGGCCATTTGGAGGAAGCTCCCATACGTCGTAGCCGCGGTAATCTATTTTAACGGGTTCGACCCATTCGGGGGCAAAAGATGCTAAGTCTTCCTCATCGATGAAGCCGCCCGTTTTTCTGGCAAAGTCCGCTATTTTTCGGGCGATCTCGCCCCTGTAAAAGACTTCACTTTCGCTTTCGCCAATAAGTTCAAGCGTTTCTGCGTGGTCCGGTAAATTCAGCGTTTCTCCCGCTTGGGGCGCGCGCCCGCGGGGTGCAAAGGTCTCAAACCATGCCTCTTTTATCTCACCGGAAAGCTCTTTTTCGAAGCGCGAGCAGCTTTCTTTCCAGGCCGACGATACGGTAGGGGAGACCGGATAGCCATTCCGCGCGTACTCTGCAGCCGGCCTTAGCACATCTTTTAGCGGAAGTTTGCCAAACTTTTTAATGAGCTCTGCCCAGGCTGCCGGCACCCCCGGGACGGTCACGGGAACCCAGCCGCTTTTTGGGATTTCGTCGTAACCTTCTTTCTTTAAGCGTTCGATCGAAAGGGCTTTGGGAGCACATCCGCTTGCGTTTAGGCCGTAAAGTTTCCCGTCCGTACAAATGATGCAAAAAGCGTCTCCGCCGATGCCGCAGGAGGTGGGTTCTGTAACCGTAAGGCATGCAGCCGTTGCCACGGCTGCATCTACAGCGTTTCCGCCTTTTTTGAGGATTTCAAGGCCCGCTTGGGCGGCAAGGACCTGCCCTGTAGATACCATGCCGAGGCGCGAAAAAACCACGTTCCTCCGCGACGGGTAACGGTAAGTTAAAGGATCAAACGTCACAGAAACCCACCTCGCTTTGCATTTTCGTATATCGCTTATAGACCGTAGGTTATAAATCTTCTTGCTTTATGGAGTAGGCAGGCGGCATTTCGGGCGTAAAGGCCATATAAGGCGGCACCGGATATACTGAAAAACCTCCCTTTGCCGTGAATTCGAGGTTGTTTACAAGCCTGTCGCGGAAAAGGGCCCAAGGCGCGGCATATACGAGTTCATAGTGCTGTGTGCCGCCAAATATCCTGTCGCCGGCGCAGGGAAAGCCGACGGTGGGTTTGCCTGTTCCCATAGCAAACCCTATGGCAGAGCACATGGCTCCCTCAGCCACGGTGTCAGCCGTGGTCTTTTCCCCGGTGTCATAAGCGTTTGCGTGAATCAAGCGCATCATCTGGGCTGGGTTTCCGTATAGCACGACTACGTCGGGTTCATCGGTAAACTTTTCTAATGGGGATATAAATATGCCGGCATATTTTTTGCCTGTATCCCCGAGCCTGTATACGTTGGCCATGAATTTTTTAGCCACTTCCTCGTTTTTGCAATAAGGCCCCACGGCAGCTTTCCCAGAAAGGATGGCTTCCGGGGTTTTGATTAAACCTAAACATGCCGCGCCGAAAGCGCATACCATCTTTTCTGGGACGCCACTGTTGCCCATCTTTTGATAACGTGCCATGCAGACCAATTGGCATATGTTGAGTTTGAAAGGTAGCGGCGCCCTGGGCAGGTCTTCTTCTTTGGCGTAAAATTTTACCCCTACTGGAAATGTATCTAACCGCAGCAGTTGGTCGAGCTTTTGGGAAGCTTCTTTCGGTTCCATAAAATCCCCTCCTTCTGTTAGTGAGGAAGCACGAGGTGGGCTTGCGCTCATCGTGACACAGAACCCGCCTCGAAACCTATGCTATTATTTTAAGCTAATTTCAGCTCTTTGAGTTTTTCTTCCGTAGGCATACCATTTTTGTTCCATCTCCGAAGCTCGTGATATTTTGGGAGCATCTCGCCCAGCCTACAATGCTTTCCCTCATAGGCCCTGCCGGGATGGGTTCTTTTAACGGCCCTGGAGAGAGCGCGATGTCTTCTGTCGAAAACCGGCCTTGAAGTTGAAGAGCCACTCTAAATTCCATACTCTCTCGCCGCACTCCACGATCTTTTCAGGAGTGAAGTCGATCCCTGTAGTTGCAGAGAGTCGCGATGCCACTTCGGGTGCTCCGGGGCCGAAGATGACGAAGGGGCAAAGCCCCGATGAATCGATGGCGACTGCCAGATCCTGGAACGTCTTGGTCCATCGGGGGTTTCTTCTCGATGGAGGCCGGGTCGAGCTTTTTTGAGGCCCAAAACATTGTGAAAGGTGGCCATTGCGTAAACTTGGGGCCTTCGTCGCACGTGAAGTCAAAGCCTTTCCCCTCGCTTTCCACAAATACCGCTTTTCCTGACATACGCAGTTTTATTTTATCATAAGCGAAGATACTTGAAAGCAATTGCGGGTTTTGAGATAATTCAAACAAGATGGTTTTTTACTCGGTGCGCGCTTCGAGAGCGCCTTGTTCGGAATAGCTTTAGCGAGAAGGGGACCCATCTTTTGATAGAAGAAACAGAGGATTTGACTTTGTGTCTCGGGAGGAATCCCTGATGGAGCATGAGGCGAGATTGAGGGATCTCGAACGGATCAACAGGGCCCTTAGAATGCACAAGGATTGCATCCAGGGGGTTATGCACGCAGAGTCCGAGGAAGAGCTCTTAGACTCCGTGAAGCGCGTTATGGTCGAAGTGGGCGGATATCGTCAGATTCTTTTTCTATCATCTGAATCCTGCCTCCAGTTTCGATTTGAGGCGCATTGTCCTTGTAGGGCCCTTCGTGAAGTCCTCGAAACCGGCAAAAGCGTCGAAGTAAAAGGGGCAGAGGAGGAGTGTGGTCGCTGCAGCCTGTATTTCGATCCCAAAGACAGATGCCGCCTCCTGGCTGTGCCGATAAAAGTGAGGGGAAAATGTGAGTATATCCTTGCCGCCTGTGGCGATGCGGGGAGGGAAGAATTTGTCAGTGAAGAGATCGCCCTCATGGAGGAGTTGGCCGACGATCTCTCCTTCGGCATCGAGGTGCTGCGCCTCAGGGAGGAACGCAAGAAAGCCCTGGAGAACTTACGCTACGCCAGCTTCCACGACCACCTCACGGACCTTTACAATCGCGCCTTCTTCATGGAGGAGCTGCACCGCCTCGATGTGGAAAGGCAGCTCCCTTTAAGCATTATATTTGCCGACCTGAACGGACTCAAGCTCATAAACGACACGTTTGGGCATATCGAAGGCGATAGGCTCCTTACAAGCTTCGCTCAAGCTTTGAAGGGGTGCGTGCGGCAGGAAGACATCGCAGCCCGTTTGGGAGGGGATGAGTTTGCCGTCCTCCTGCCCAAGACCAGCAACGAGACTGCCCTGGATATCGTGCGCCGCGTCGAGGATGCGCTTAAAAACTTATCTTCTGGCCCCATAGTGGTGAGTGCAAGTTTCGGCGTCGCCACGAAAGAGGACCCCTCTCAGAACATAGAAGCCGTCTTTTCGGAGGCGGAAAAAGAGATGTACCGTGTCAAGATCGGAAGCTCTTCTTCCCTCAAAAAAAGCGTCTTAGCCTTTTTCTATAACTGGCGTCGCTTAACCCCTGGATATAGCTTGGATGGTGCGAGGCTTCTCCTTGCGCTTTCTCAAAAAGTGGGGGAAGCGATGCGGCTGGAGAGGAAAGACTTAGAAAGGCTTTATCTCCTCGCTTTATTTCATGACATAGGTCTTGTCGCGATGCCAGAGATAATAGAAAAAGCAGACAAAGGAAGGCTAACTGACGAAGAGTTTAATAGATATACCGAGCACGTAGAGATAGGTTATCGCATAGCCTTAAACCTGCCCGACCTTGCCTCTATAGCCAAAGACATATTGCTTCACCACGAACGATGGGATGGCAAAGGCTTTCCGCAAGGTCTAAAAGGCGAAGAGATCCCTCTTTTAGCCAGAATCTTAGCGCCGGTGCACGAATATTGCGATGATATCTTTATCAAAGGCCTTTCTAAGAAAGAGGCTATATCTGCCGTAGTGATAGAAAGCGGAAATAGCTTTGACCCAAATGTAGTTGATGTCTTTTTAAATGTGCTGTCTAAAGATATTTCGAAAGACGTTCCAATTGAAGCTAAAAGCGACGATGACTTCAAAGAGTATTGGAAAGGGTTTAAAGAAGGCACTTGATGCAGCGACCCTTTGGGCAGGGTTAACGAATGACTGCGTCTGTAAGCCCCAAATGCCAGAGAGGAGATTATGTATGTTCTCCCCGCGACGCTAAGTATATGCCGGCCAAGATCAACGCCCCGCCTGCGAATTTCGCCATCATTATGCCCTCTTTTAATATGAAATAGGCCAGTATGCTGCTTCCCACCGGTTCTCCCAAAAGCCCAACGGCCACGAAGTTGGCCGAAAAGTATCGCAGCGCCCAGTTATAGGTACTGTGCCCCAAAAGCTGCGGTACTATTGCGAGGGCGAAAAATGCCGCCCATGTCTCCATTGAGTATCCCGTCACCGGGAGCCTGAGGGCGAGCAGCAAAGCCCAAAGTATAATGGCGGCTGTGCTGTAACAGAGCGTCGTATAAGACAAGAGTGTCATGTGCGGCCGCACGCTGCGCCCCATCCATATGTAGAGGGCGCAAAACCACCCTCCCGCCAAAGCCAGGAAATCTCCCCAAAGCGCCCCTTTCCCCAGGGCGAGGTCCCCGGCCCCGATAACCACACCCCCCAAGACGCTTAGGAGTATGCCCGCCTTGGTGAAGCTCGAAGGGCGATCCCTTCCCAAGATGAGCGAAAGCAGCCCCACCCACAGGGGATTGGTGTTTACCAGCACAACGCTGCTTGCGACGGTCGTATAGTCGAGGGAGGATATCCACGTGGCGAAGTGCAGCGCCAAAAAAACTCCGGCGGATAAAACCGCTCGCCATTCTGCTGCGCCGAGGCGCGCTATCTCGCCTCTTGCTTTTGCGAGCGCGAAAGGCGCAAGCAAAAGCGAGGCTATCCCCATACGATAAGCCGCCGTCACGATCGCGGGGGCCTCCGCCAAGCGGACGAAGATCGCTCCCGTGGATACAGCCGCTATGCCCAACGCCAACGCCACATATTTGGCCCCCTTCAATGCGCCTATCCGCCCCCTTAACAAAAGCCTCTAATTGCGATGCAAGATCATTTTAACGGAACGAGGCGCGTTCTTCCATGGTAAAATGGTTGCGACATGTCGCACATCGCCTTACATATGGAGGGGACGAGATGACTGATTGGAGCGTTTGGTATAGCGAGAAAGTGGATAGGGTTCAGCCTTCGGTCATAAGTGAGATGATGTATCTGGTTAAAGAAAGGAAGGCCTTGTCCTTTACAGCTGGCGAGCCTTCTGTAGACCTATTCCCGCTGGATGGATTAAAAGAGGCGTTTGCGCGGGCGTTCGAGGATCCTTCAACGCTGAGCTATCATCCCGACAACGCGGGCCTAAAAGCGCTCAGGGAGTGGATCGTTCAGTGGATGGTTGAAGACAAGCTCCTCCCGCCGTGGGTTTCGGCCGGAAACACCATCCTCACCAACGGCTCTCAGGAAGGGGTTAATTTGATAGCCGAGGCGCTCGTAAACCCCGGCGATACAGTTATGGTAGAGAGCCCCTCGTATCCGGAGGCCATGGGGACCTTCAGGAAGGAGGGCGCGCGGTTCGTCTCCGTTCCTGTGGACAAAGACGGGCCGGATTTAAACGCCATGGAGGAATTATTGCAGCGAGAGCGCGTGAAGTGCTTTTACACCATTGTAAATTTCCAGAATCCCACAGGATGCACAACTTCTGACGACCGCAAAGCCCGAGTGCTGGAGCTGGCGAGGTCGTACGGCTTTTTCGTCATCGAAGACGACCCGTATCGCAACCTCCGCCTCGAGGGAGAGCCCACAGATAGCTACATTCGCATGGCCGGCTCCGACGACAGGGTCATATACTTAGGCAGCTTTTCGAAGATCTTGGCACCTGGACTGCGTTGCGGCTGGGTGGTAGCGCCATCGGGCTTGGCTTCGAAACTAGTCGAGTTGCGCGTATCCATCGAGATTTCCCTCTCTGCCCTCGTCCAAAAAGCCGTTTACGAATTCTTAAGTCGTACGGACATGAAAAGTCACCTCGGCTCCCTTCGCTCGGTTTATAAAAAGAGGCGGGATGCCTTGGTCTCCGCCTTGCGTGAGCACGCTGTTCCCTTGGGAGTGCGCTTCGACGTCCCCAAAGGGGGCTTTTTCCTCTGGGGCGAAATAGCGGACGTGAAGGACATCTACGAGCTCGCTAAGTTCGCCATATTGGAGGAAGGGGTCGGTTTCATCCCGGGAAAGCCCTTCTTCCCGGACGGCGCTGGGCCTGAAGGGTGTGTGCGCCTCTCCTACGCGAAGGTCTCCCCTGAAGAGGCGAAAGAAGGAGCCATCAGGCTTTCTCGAGCCATCCAGAAATTTAGGGAGATAGAGACGGCATTGAGCCAGAGCGGTTTGGCGCAGTTTCGCAAATAACGGAGAAATGAAGATAGGCTCGTTTGAGTTCAACCTCAGGGAATTTGCAGGCTCGTTGGGAGATTTGGGGACGCTATTTCCCCTGGCGGTGGGGTACATTGCCGTCTGCGGCATGGACCCCACAGGTATGCTCGTCATGATGGGGGCTGCCAACATCGCCACAGGCCTCATCTACAAGCTTCCCATGCCCATAGAGCCCATGAAGGTGCTCGCCGTCATGGCCATAGCGCAGCGGTGGAGTCCGTCTCTCGTATATGCCTCGGGGTTTGCCATGGGCATAGTGTGGCTTCTGATGTATTTGACCGGCGCTATAAAGCTCGTGGCCAGATACACCCCGCGCGAGGTCATAAGGGGAATTCAGGTATCCTTGGGGTTAATGCTTGCCATAGAGGCCCTCGGGATGGTGGCCACAGAGCTCTTTTTGGCCATCCTTTCCGTCGTCATCATTGTTTTCTTAAGAGACAACCGCCGCGCTCCGGCATCCATCGTGCTCGTGGCGCTGGGGGTGATTTTGGTCTTTTTGAGGGAAGGCAGCGCCGCCCTCCCCTCCATTTCCATATCCCTTCCTTCGGTCGAGCGCTTCACCTTGAGCGAGGTCTGGGAGTCCCTGGTGCGGGCGGGGTTTGCGCAGGTGCCGCTTACGGCTACGAACGCCGTAATCGCCACGAGCGCGCTCATCAGCCATTACTGGCCTCAAAAAGAGGTGCCAGAGTCCAAACTTGCCTTGAACATGGGCATAATGAACCTGATAATGCCTTTTTTCGGGGGCATGCCGCTCTGCCACGGCGCAGGCGGGCTCGCCGGGCAATACTTTTTCGGCGCCAGGACCGGCGGTACAAACATACTTGAAGGCATGTGGGAAATCTCCTTGGGGCTTTTCTTCGGCGCCTCTATAGCCACGATATTTGGGGCCTTCCCACAGGCGATAACCGGTGCCATGCTGCTTTTGGTCGGGCTTGAATTGATACGCTTCGCCAAGGATTTGCCTATGGAGGCGCGCTCGCTTTCGGCGGCAGTGACCGTGCTCGTATCCGTCTTTTCCAACATGGCCTTCGGTTATGCCGCAGGTATGGCCTTCCACCACATCTGCTTTTCCCGCAAAGGCGGTTCAGGCGCTTGAGGGCTTAAGGTCGTAAATTTGGGCAGGTAACAATTAGTTCGCCAAGTCGATTTTTAAGGCAAGAGGAGGGTGTGTTTATCCCCCCTCTTGCCTATTTAAATTATTTGCGGCTTGGCAGAGCAGCCATTACTGTTTTGGGCACCACGGTGCGCAGAGTCATTTTCTCATTTACGATTTGCGAAACGCGCAAATCGCAAGTCGCGCTTAAAAGCCTGTAGGCATCGGCGGTAGATAGATTTTGCGAAGCGGCTATGAGGTCCACGGTGATCTTTATAGCCCTCCGCGCACAGGCGTTAAAGGTTTCAGCACTTGCTATAATCATAAAAGAGTCAGGTGTTTCTACTATCGGAAGTTCTATGGAGAGCCCAGGAGCTTTAGAGACGGACAGTAAAACTTGCCCGGCGATTTCGATACCTGTGCCGCTGAGCTCTCCGTCTCCCATACAGGCGTGGATATCTCCTAACGCCAAATTGGCGCCATCTACGAAGACCGGTAGATACACAGAATTGCCGGGCCTAACTTCTTTAGTGTCCATGTTGCCGCCGTGGTCGCCGGGAACGGCGCAGTGAATTTTGCCTTTTGCAGGTGCAACGCCCAAGACTCCCAACATAGGCCTCAAGGGCAACTTGATATCGTCAGAGAATATCGCCTCGCCGTTGCGGACGGGTATGATCTTCGTGTTTGCCTCTTTTATTAGATCTCCCAAGGGGCCTAAGCCTGGGGCCGTAACCATTACCCCTTGGGCGCCAAGCGATATTTCGTATATGCGCACCTTTATAACATCGCCTGCCTTCACGCCGTTAACGGCTATGGGCCCTGTTGAAGCGTCTATGAGCGAGGTGTCGATCTCAGGCCGCAAGTCTCGCTCAGAGCGAATCTGCCCGCCATAGCAATCCAAGCAGTCAACCCAAAACGGTTCGTCGAGTTCTACCGAGGCTACGGGTCGGTTGTCCGGCGAAAAGGCGTATATGAGATGGTTAGAGTCTATGTGCTTAACGTTAACCACTCCCTTTCCGAATGATCAAATTTTACCTTTACCAACCGTGGGGCAGTATCTTCAAGATGTCTAAGACAGCATAGGTGGCAGCCCCGCAGAAGAAAAAGATCAGCGCACCTTGCATGAAGGGATGAGAAATCCAGCCGCACGTCCACTCTGGCTCCCGGTCCCCGACCTTTCTAGCCTTGTTAAGCATCATTACAGGAAGGACAGACATTATTGCCCCGGCAAAAGCTCCGGCGAAGTAAATTGCGTCTACAAAAGACACCCAGCCTGAATAGGCTAATGCAAATGGAGGAACAGCCACCAAGGCTAAAGCGATGAGGCGATATTTAGTCTCTCGTTCTGATGGAAAGCCGAGCCTGTCTACGACGTTAGTTAACATCGTCTCTCCGACGGCCCAGAAGGAAGTTATCATTGCACAAAGGGCGAAGGCGTTGGCCGTAAAAAAGGCCCATTGGCCCAAAGCCTCTCCCCAGGCAATCGTAACAACTTGGGTTACCTTCTCCGGTCCTGTCAGCCCTATGGCCGCCATTGGCACTATAATCAGCAATACCGCTGTTGTGGCCATGCCTGTAACAATGGCCTTGGGCAGCCACAAGATGTTACTTCCTTCGGCAGCAAAACCGCGCGTCAATTCTGGCACCAGATATTGCGAGATATAGCAGAAAATAGCCAAGCTGAAAACGGGTATGCCAAAATACCAATTGTAGTATTTCAGGTGTTCTATATTTATTCCAGGTCCGAGAATGGTTGCTCCTACGAGTATTAAAATCAATACTATCATGCCCGTGGAGATGATTTTTTCAGAAACGCCAGTGGCTCGAAGCCCAAACCAGATTACGATAAGCGACGGAACGAAGAAGATTAGACTGCCAATAGCTGGCGGTACTCCCAGAAATTCGCTAAGAATTCGGCCGCTTCCATTTGTGTAGGCGATTAAGCACCCTAAAGAGTTAATCACCACAGAGGCAAACATCAACCATGAGCCTAATTGACCCACATATTTTTCGGCCAAACCACTTAACTGGAGCGTTTTTCTAGTCCGAAGGGTTGTTTCGGCCACATAAAGCATAGAGATGGTTGTTAAAACCCCGGCAAATATGAGAAAGAAGACCAATATAGGCCATCCGGCTTGGCGGGCTCCATAGGCGAGCCCCAATATACCCGCCCCAATATTGGCACCCACTATCATTGCGGCTCCTTCTGTAAGTGTTAGGGGTTCAATCTTTAACGCTCCCTCTTCAAAGCCGCGCCCCCTCTTTGATTCTTTGCCACTCAAAGTTAACCCCTCCTTCTCATGTGTCTATGACTAAAGTAAAAATTCTTTTGCCAAAAATAGTGCGGTCAAGATGGACATTGTGAGGCTGACCTGTCTTCCTCTGCCCGTCAAAAGCTTGATGAGGGTGTAAGAGATTATGCCCCAGGCGATGCCTTCCGCGATGGAGTAAGTGAAGGGCATCGTAAAAATGGCGATTGCTGCGGGAACCATCTCTGTGATGTCGTCAAAGTTTAACCCTTTTAGTGCTTGCATCATGAAGACGCCTACCATAATGAGGGCTGGCGAGGTCGCAGCTGCAGGCACAATGCGCGCTATGGGGGAGAAGAAAAGGGCACCCAAGAAAAGGAGCGCCACTACACAGGATGCGAGCCCCGTGCGCCCGCCTTCTTCAACGCCAGAAGCACTCTCCACATAGGTCGTCACCGTGCTCGTCCCAAGGCAGGCCCCTACGGCGGTTGCCACAGCATCGGCCGTGAGCGCTTTATTTGCGCGTGGCAGGTTTCCGTCTTTGTCTAAAAAGCCGGCACGGGCAGAAACCCCGATGAGCGTTCCTAAGGTGTCAAAGAGATCGACGAAGAGAAAGGTTATCACTACCCCTATCATAGCCACATTCATTAAGCCCTTGAGGTCGAATTTGAATAAGATCGGAGACAAACTCGGCGGGGTCGATATTATGCCTTGAGGCGGAGATGCGACACCGAGCGGTATTGCGGCTAAAGTAACCGCCAAGATCCCCCAAAGAAGTGCCCCTTTAACCTTATATGCGTGAAGCACGGCCATGAGGAGGAGCCCGCAGAGCGAGAGGATGGGAGCCGGCTTTGTGAGATCTCCCAAGCTCACCAAGGTAGCTGGGTTGTCAACTACGATCCCAGCCCCGACGAGGCCGATGAGCGCTATAAAAAGGCCTATTCCGGCGCTTACGGCAAGTTTCAAGTTGTAGGGCACGGCGTTAACAATGGCCTCGCGAACGCGCGAAGCCGTAAGCAGGATAAAAAGTATCCCATCTAAAAACACAGCCGCCAGTGCCGTTTGCCAGCTTATCTTCATACCTATTACTACCGTAAAGGCAAAGAAAGCATTTAAGCCCATGCCTGGTGCAAGAGCGAAGGGGTAGTTTGCATATAATCCCATGATCAATGTCCCTATTGCGGAAGCCAAGCACGTGGCTGTCATGACGGCGCCGAAATCCATGCCCGTTTCGCTTAAGATCGCGGGATTTACGAAAATGATATAAGCCATCGTCATGAATGTGGTGATGCCCGCTATGATTTCCGTGCGCAAGCTGCTTTTACGTTCGCTGATTTCAAAACGCCTGTCGAGCCATTCCCCCAAGGGTAAACACCTCCAAGTTTTTTGTTTGCGATGCCGACCTAAATTATGAGCATAGAGGTTTTATAGCGCAACCCTCGGTTTTTAAGAACGCGCGATATCAGGTCCTTGACTTGGCGGTATTGATGGCAGTTCTTCTATTTCCAGAAGTGGGTATATATAATTGCAATGGTATCTTCTGTAAAATGGCGGTGTTTATTCAAGACAACAAAAATAACCTCTCAAGCCGCTGTTAAGAAGCTCAACTTGCACTTCAGTGTTTGTTGAGCTTTAGCTTGAGAGGCTCTTAGACATTCTATGTTATTCTTTTAATAAATTTAAATGGGTCTTAGCGCTTTCGACCAAGATTTTTAACTATAGTATTATTAAATTGATACCTTATAAAGGTAACTGATAACTTTGTCTGATAATTCTAATTTACTTTTCTTTGTCACTTTCTATCCCTAAAACTAGCCACTCATATTCTTCAACAAGTGTCTTTTTAAGTGTTGGAGCCATAAGAAGATAAATAATCATTGCTATTATTAAGAATGTTATAAAAATTGCGTATTCGTACGGCCATATTAACGCTCCCGGCGAAAATGGTAGAATGAGGCTTAAAAAGAAGAATATTGACGCACCAACTGCTATTATGCCAGTTAATATACCTCCTGGTGCCTTATAGGGACGATTCATCTTGGGTTCTTGCTTGCGCAAGATAATGTAGCTACATGCTATATACAGATAGAAGAGCACGACAAAAGCAGAAGTTGCATCGAGGAACCACATTACGGCTGCTCTGCCTAAAAAAACGGCTATTATGGAAGCTATGACTGAGATTGTTATTGGCAAAGTCGGTGTCCCATACTTTGGATGAAGTTTGGCAAAGCCTTTGGGGAAAAGCTTTCCTCTTGCCAATCCAAACAAAACCCTCGAGGAAGAGTAAAAAGAAGCTGAATATGTCGTTACTATTCCTATGATACCTAAGAACAAAACTATGTAAAAACCAGCCTGGCCCCATGTTCTGGCTACTGCAGAAGCAGCAGGTAGGCTTAAATTTGGCAGTTCGCTTTTGGGTATTTGAAAAGCTATCATACATCCGATCAACATATACCATATTGTGCCGACGATAATTGACCCTTGAATTAAACGGGCTAATTTTTTAGGTTCAGCTTTATATTCTTCGGCTGCTTGTGGAATCATGTCGAATCCTATATAAAAAAACCCGGCTAAGGCCAAAATCGATACTATTCCTTTTATAGGACTAAGGTTACCCCACATATTTTCTACAAAAAATGCAGGATTGCCTTTGTAGAGGCTTATACCTACAGTGCAAAATCCTAATACTATGAAGATGACGATCATTACAGTTTGCACAATGCCGTAAAGCTTTGCTCCTACATAATTTATTCCATACCATAGAAACGATACAAGAACGCCCAATATCACTTGTGGTAAGTAAACTTTAAAGCCTGCCACTGTGTATAGCGGCATCACTTCGAAGACGTGTGGCCATAAAGTCGCAAAAATTACAGGTATAGAGACCGCCTCGAACATCAACAGCGCGATATAGCTAATAGCCATAAAGCATCCGCACCAATATGCGTGTTTTACCCCTAAAGCCCTTAGGGTAAAGGCAAATCCTCCTGCCGTTACTGGCATACTCGAGGACAATTCTCCACAAGTTAAGCCTATGGTTAACATCAGCGTGCCGCCTATTGCAAAGCCTAAGATAAGCCCCAGCACGCCAGCTTTTTGAATCATGCCTCCGAAAGCTACTATCCAGCCCCATCCTATTAAAGCGCCAAGGCCAGTTGCCAATACATCCATGGACGAAAGTGCCTTTTTCAATACGGCTCTTTCTTCCCTCATGCAAGTTGCCCCCCTTGTCGTCATTGATTTATTGTCCCCTGAGAGGTTTGCTTTGCGTTAGGCATTTAGCACAAAGCTTAACGCAACACGTCTCTCAGGGGGCAATAGAGTGGATTTGTTTATGCTTGCGCTATGGCTTTTTCTAAGATATCTAATCCAGCCTGAAGCTGCGATTCAGTTATTACCAAAGGCGTTAGCAAACGGATAACATTATCTCTGATGCCGGTTTTTAGGACCACCAAGCCATGTTCCCAGCAGAATCTTTGAATCTTAGACACTTCCTCTTTGGCGGGTTCTTTGGTCTTTTTGTCCTTTACGAACTCTATAGCCACCATTGCCCCTCTGCCGCGGATGTCGCCGACTATGGGATATTTTTCTTTCCATGGGTTCATGCGCTCCATACATACCTTGCCAATTTGGTTGGCCTTATCGGCGAAATTATCCCTCTGCATGATTTCTATGACTTTTAAGCCTGCAACCGCAGCCAGTGGGCTTCCTCCAAACGTTCCACCTATGCCACCGCCATGAACAGAATCAGCTATATCGGCGCGTGCAGTTATGGCAGCAAGGGGTATCCCGGCAGCTATTGACTTGGCAGTCGTTACGATGTCGGGGTATACATCCCAGTAGTTGGTAGCGAACATTTTGCCTGTCCTGCAAAAGCCCGTCTGGATCTCATCGGCAATGAGCAATATTCCGTACTTGTCGCATATATTCCTGAGCTCTTTGCAAAATTCATCAGGAGGAATTACAAAACCTGCCTCTCCTTGGATGGGCTCAATGAGTATAGCAGCTACCTCTTCTGCAGCTACCTCTTCAAGGAAGAAATCCTCAAAGCACTTGGCGCAAAAGAGGTCACAGCTTTGTCTTTCTTGGCCATAAGGGCAACGATAGCAGTAGGGGAAGGGGATGCGATGAATACCAGGGGCAAAGGGACCGAAGCCGAACTTATACGGTTTGACTTTGCTGGTCAGTGTCATGGTAAGCAGAGTACGTCCGTGGAAAGCGCCCGTAAAGGTTATTATCTCCGTCCTCTTGGTAAATTTGCGAGCGATCTTGACGGCGTTTTCGACCGCTTCCGCGCCGGAGTTGACGAAGAGCGTTTTCTTTTTAAAATTCCCTGGAATGACGGCGTTTAGCTTTTCTGCAAGGCGTATATACGGTTCATAAGGCACGCAGTTTATTTGAGAGTGGAAGAACTTGTCAGCCTGCTCTTTGACAGCTTGGACGACTTCTGGGTGGCTATAACCCACATTCAGTATGGATATCCCGCCGGCAAAATCGATGAACACATTCCCGTCGACATCCTCAAATAGCGCTCCTTCGCCGCGCTTGATGAAGACAGGAGCAGCAGAAGTGATCGCCTTAGGCACGTTTTCTTCCATTACCTTGAGAAGCTCCCTCGACTTGGGTCCTGGAAGTTCGGTAACCACCTTGGGGCCGCTCAGTGCCATCACACACACCTCCTGTTATTTATAGAGATCTTAAAGATTGCAATTTAAAATAAACTAAACCTTATCAAACTAAAGCTCAGGCTTTAGAGTTAGCTACTGCACAAGCAGAGTTAACTTTCAATTGGCTATATTTAGCTTATACATAAGAAGGCACTTGTCAAGGCCACGAGGGAAGCTCTTGGGTTTTAAAGTTAAAAAATAGCTTTTATTTAAGATTTTTGAGAGAGTTTTTGTCCGAAATCGATGGCATTTTTGAAGCTCAGGTTTATGGTCAGGACCGGCAAGAAATAGAGCGCAACTTTTAAGAGATCGAACTTCATGCCGAAGACCCTCCGTAAAATAGAGCCTCTTGAGTAAAACTCCTTCCACGCCCACGTAGCCCCTTCGTCCAGCTCTTCCGGCGACATCTGGGCGGGCTTGAAGACCACGTGCCCCATGTCGTATTTCGACCAGTCAGTGTCTATGATGCGATTTTCCGAATAGAGCTTTTCATAAAACCTGGTTCCTGGCAAAGGGGTAAGGATGCTGAATTGGGCGAGGTCTATCTTCGCGTCGTATACGAAATCCACAGTCCTCTTAAAGACGTCTCTGTCGTCGCTGTCGAAGCCGAATATGAAGGCGCCTAGCACCACGATGCCGTGGTCGTGGAGCCGCCTCACGTTAGCCTTGAACTCCTCGATCTTGTTGTGCGACTTGCCGATCTCTCCCATGCTCTCCTTCGAGACCGTTTCAAAGCCCATAAACAGGCCTACGCAACCGCTCTTTTCTGCGAGCTCCAACAGCTCCTGGTCTTCGGCTATGTTTACGGAGGCTTGTCCGGCCCACTTGATTTTCAGCGGAGCCAGAGCCTTGAATAGCTCCTTGCTATACCCCCTGTTGCCGGCGACGTTGTCGTCCATGAAGCCTATAAGCCGCTTGCCCATATGTTCAATCGAGCGGACGACGTCTTCTACGGGCCGGTGGCGGTATCTTTTTCCGAAGACATTAGAGACGGAGCAAAAAGCGCAGTCAAAAGGACAACCTCTGCTTGTCTGTATGGTGCTTGTTATATAGTATGCTCCTTTTTTGTATAGGTCGCGTCTCGGTTCGGGCAGGTTGGCAAGGTCGGGCGGGTTTTCGTTGAAGTAAAACTTTTCCAAGCTTCCTTTTTTAAAGTCATCGATCAACCTTTGCCATGAACCTTCTGCTTCTCCAATAACGACAGCGTCGCAGTGCTGGATCGCTTCTTCGGGAAGAGCTGATGGATGCGGTCCTCCCAAAACAACTTTGGCTCCGCGAGATTTAAATTTGCGGGCAATCTCATAGGCCCGAGGGGCGACGGCAGTCATCACGCTTATGCCGACCAAGTCAGCTGTGTCGTCGTAATTGAGAGGCTCCACGTGCTCGTCCAAAATGGAGACCTCTATGTCCGGCTTGGTCAAGGCCGCTATGGTGCTCAAGCCAAGCGGCGGCAATTTGAAGGCGCGCCCCAATCTCTTGGCGTAGTAGACGTCTTTGCCCGGCGAGATCAATAAAATCCTCATTTAATTAATCGTCCTTCCTAAATATGTTTTTTGTAGGCCGCAGCGAGCGAGTCAGCCTAAAGGGCTGCCATTTCGTTGAAGGCCGCGATCTTCTCGTCGATGATCGGGGTCATCCTGTGGATGCTGCCCCAGTATTCGTCGGCGTCATACCATTGAGCGTTCAGTTCCTCAGGGTCTTTGCCCTGTTGTTCTACCCAGGTGTAATACTTCAGGTTGTGGATGGCCTTGCGATCGTAATACGTGAGCTCTTTGACCCAATCCACCGATAGGCTCAGTATGTGCCTGTTGTAATCGACGGCGGCATCTGTTTCGCTGTAAGGTCCCTGTTCTTCTTCCATCTCTTTCAAGCGCGATCCGTAGAGTTCCACCGAATCGGTAAACACCGTGAGGATTATGTCTCTTTCGGTGAGCTCGTAATATTTTGCCATCTTTACCGCGGCGATGAGGTTGGCGGCGCCAGAGATGCCCATAAGCGGCAGGTTTTCGATGACCTGTGGCGAAAG
The DNA here is from genome assembly GCF_016125955.1 of Acetomicrobium sp. S15 = DSM 107314. Classification (NCBI taxonomy): domain Bacteria; kingdom Thermotogati; phylum Synergistota; class Synergistia; order Synergistales; family Acetomicrobiaceae; genus Acetomicrobium; species Acetomicrobium sp. S15 = DSM 107314. The sequence goes on from NZ_JADEVE010000091.1 coordinate 60,939, forward strand.
GCCGCGCTTTCTGAGGTAGGCCTTCCCCGCAGGAGCGTTGAAGAGCCTGATCGCGGCCATGCAGTCCGCGTCGTCTACAGCTATGACCATGTCGGTGTTTTTCACGTTGTGGATCCACGGGACGTGTTTGTCGCCGATCCCCTCGATCCGGTGGGCGCCGAAGCCGTTTAGAAGCAATGTGGGGCACTGGAGCGCCTCGCCGACGGCCAGCGAGCTTGCGGGGTAGAGTCTTTTTAGATAGTCTCCGCAGCCGAGCGTGCCCGCCGATCCCGATGTGAGCGCCAAGCCGCAAAAACGGCTCTTGCTGTCCATGAGCTGGCTTAGGACCTCTTCCATGGCGTGCCCGGTAACTTCGTAGTGCCACAGGTAATTTCCGAACTCCTCGAATTGGTTGAATACGACCACGTCGTCCCTGTTGCAGCGAAGCTCCCCGGCTTTGTCGAAGATCTCCTTCACGTTGCTCTCGCCGCCGGGTGTAGTGATGACCTCTCCAGCGACGCTTTTGAGCCATTCGAAGCGCTCGCGACTCATCCCCTCGGGCAGTATGGCTACGGAGTCGCACCCCAAAAGCTGCGCGGTGTAAGCTCCGCCACGGCAGTAGTTTCCCGTGGACGGCCAGACCGCCTTTTGCCTCGTCGGATCGAATTGACCCGTCACGAGGCGCGAAACCAGACATGCGTAGGCAGCTCCCACCTTGTGACAACCCGTGGGAAACCACTTTCCCACCAGCGCCACGATCTTCGCCTTCACGCCGGTTAAAAGGGGCGGCAGCTCCACGAAGTTTACACCGCCGTAGAGACCGCCTCGTTCTATGGGCTCATTTTTCCAGGTGATCCTGAAGAGGTTTGCCGGGTCTGTGTCCCAGAGCCGGACGCATTTCAGCCGCTCCTTTATCTCCTGCGGGACCTTGCTCGGATCCTTCATCTGCTCGAAGGTCGGCAGGACGACACCTCTTTCCTTCGCCCGCTCGACGGCGCGGCGAAGGCCTTCTTCGTTCACGGTCAAATCGAACCCAGCGATCGCCGAAGGCCGTGTCATATGCCGAGGCCTTCGTAGATGGGGAATGCCCGACAGAGCTCTTTCACCTCTCCTTTTACCTTCAAAAGTGCCTTTTCGTCGTCGATAGCATTTGCCACCCTATCCATCCAATCGGCTATGACCTTCATCTCGCGCTCTCCAAAGCCTCTCGTGGTGACCGCCGGCGTTCCGACGCGGATGCCGCTCGTGACGAAGGGGCTTTGGGTATCGAAGGGGATGGTCTCCTTGTTTACTGTAATGCCAGCCTTGTCCAGGGCGGCTTCGAAGTCTTTGCCCGTTATGCCGCGCTCCGTAAGATCGACGACTATCAGGTGGTTGTCCGTGCCGCCGGATACGAGTCGAAAGCTCTTTTGTAATAACGCCTCTGCGAGGGCTTTCGCATTCTTGACGATTTTTTTCTGGTAATCCTTGAACTCAGGCTTTAAGGCCTCCTGGAAAGCTACGGCCTTGGCCGCTATGATGTGCATCAACGGGCCGCCCTGCATGCCCGGAAAGACGGTTTTGTCTACAGCCTTGGCGTGCTCCTGTCGGCACATTATCATGCCGCCTCTGGGACCGCGCAAAGTCTTATGCGTCGTCGTGGTGACGAAATCGCAAAAGGGGATGGGGTCCTTGTGAAGGCCGGTCGCTATCAGCCCAGCTATGTGGGCTATGTCGAACATGAGGTAGGCGCCGACCTCGTCAGCTATCTTGCGGAAGCGTTCGGCGTCTATCTCCCTCGGATACGCGCTTGCGCCGCAGACGATCATCTTGGGCTTGTGTTCGGCGGCCAACCTCGCCACCTGGTCGAAGTCGATGGTTTCCGTATCCCTCGTCACGCCGTAGTGGGCCACGTTGTAGAGCTGGCCTGAGAAATTGACGGGGCTTCCGTGGGTCAGGTGCCCTCCGTGGGCGAGGTCCATGGCCAATATCGTATCTCCCGGCTTGAGCACCGAGAAATATACTGCCATGTTCGCCTGGGAGCCGGAGTGGGGTTGGACGTTCGCGTGATCGCAGCCGAAGAGTTCCTTTGCCCTGTCGCGGGCGAGATCTTCGGCCCGATCCACAGCCTCACATCCGCCGTAATACCGCCTGCCGGGGTAGCCTTCGGCATATTTGTTCGTCAGCACCGACCCCATGGCAGCCAGCACAGCAGGCGAGACCACGTTTTCGGAGGCGATCAACTCAATCCCTTCGCGCTCTCGCTTCAACTCGGCGTTTAACACGTCGGCGATAGCCGGGTCTACCTGTCTTAAGAGTTCATATGCTCTCGGGAACACTCTCTCCACCGTCCTTACCCTCGTGATTATGGGGACAAATAAAGCGCTAAAAAACCCACTGCACCGCTACAACCTCTGAACGAAGAGTAGCGAAGCGGCGTACGATGGTTGCTTTTAAGATATAATACCTCAACTGCGCCACCTGCGTCCAATGAGTTGTCGTTTCGCGGTGCCTTTATAGCGCCGATTTGTACGGGCGAGGCAAAGAGAAACGAAAAACGGGGGCAGCGCCTTGCCCCCGCAGTTTCGGGCTCAACTCCCATCGACGGGCTTCGAAAAGAACCGCAACCGTCCCGTTGGCGCGTGGCGCGTTATTCGAGAAGGGCGCTCAAGATTTGACCGCGAGGCTGTGGATGAAGTCCGTGAGGCTGCGCCCCGGCGGCACCATCGGCATGACGAGCTCTTCCCTCGGCACGAGGATGTCCACCAAGGCCGGCCCCTCGCAGGAGAGCGCTGCATCGATGGCGCCTTCTACTTCCGATGCGATCTCCGCCCTCCATCCTTTGACCCCATAACCCTGGGCGAGCTTCGCGAAATCGCAAGGGGAGTCGGTGAGCGTTTCCGCATATCGGCGATCCCAGAAGAGCTCTTGCCACTGCCTTACCATTCCTAAAGAGCTGTTGTTGAAGACGAACACCTTGACCGGCAGGTTGTATCTGGCGCACGTCTCGAGCTCTTGGGCGTTCATCAATATGCTACCATCGCCGGCTATGCATATGACGCGCTCGCCCGGACGCGCCATACTTGCGCCCACCGCAGCAGGCAGTCCGAACCCCATAGTCCCCAGGCCGCCAGAGGTTATGAAAGTGCGTGGGGCCTCTACCTGCCAATAGAGGGCTGCCCACATTTGGTGCTGTCCCACCTCCGTGGTAACTACTGTTTTGGCGCTCACGCGGCTGCGCAGCGCCTTGAGGGTGAAGGCCGGCAGCAGATCTTCGTCTAACGGGTAAGCCTCTCTCCAGGACTCGATCTCCTCAAACCAATGCCTGCGGCTCGGGTGCGGCCTTAAATCCTCGGTCAAAAGCCTTAGGACTTTTTGCGCGTCTCCCACGAGCGGGAAGTGGGCGCGGACGTTTTTGTCTATCTCGGCGGGATCTAGATCTAAGTGTATGACCTTAGCGAGCGGGGCGAACGTTGCGGCGAAGCCGGTGGTGCGGTCCGAAAACTTGGTCCCTACGGCCACGAGCAGGTCGGCTCGCGATGCGGCCAAGTTTGCCTCCGGCCTGCCGTGCATCCCCATCATACCCAAAAAGAGGCGGTGGCTCTCGGGGAATACCCCCTTGCCCATGAGCGTGCACGATACGGGAATCTCTCCGGCCTCGGCGAAGGCGATCAGCTCATCGGTTGCACCGGAGGCGATGACGCCGCCCCCGGCCAGTATGAGCGGGCGCTCCGCGCGCGATAGGGCATCTCTTGCGCCTTGAAGGGTGCTCAGTTCTTCGGCGTATGGGCGATAGCCTGGCAAATCTATTTTTGGAGGGTAGAGGAAGTCGGCCTCTTCTTGCTGGACGTCGGAGGGGAGCGTTATGAGCACCGGCCCTGGCCTTCCTGTCGTGGCTATGTAAAATGACGCCCTCAATACGGACGGAAGCTCGCTGGCGGAGCGCACCAAGAAGTTATGTTTCGTTACGGGCATGGAAGAGCCGTATATGTCGGCTTCCTGGAAAGCGTCGCTTCCTATTAGGTGCCTTGCCACTTGGCCCGCTATCACGACGAGCGGGATCGAATCCATATATGCCGTGGCCAAGCCCGTGAGGGCGTTCATAGCTCCTGGTCCAGAGGTGACGATGCATACGCCGGGCTTGCCGGTAACCCTGGCGTAACCGTCGGCGGCGTGGCAGGCCGCCTGCTCGTGACGGGCCAAGATGTGAGTGATGGAAGAATCATAGAGGGCGTCGTATAGAGGAATCACGGCGCCTCCCGGGATGCCGAATGCCACCTCCGCTCCCTCGAGCTCCAAAGCCCTAACCACCATCTGCGCACCCTTCATCTTCAAGCTCCTCAAGCCTCCTTCTCTTTTAGCCTCTCTCTTACGTAAGGCACGAGTCCGCCCACCTCTATCAGGTGCCGCAGAAACGGCGGATAAGAGGTGGCGCGGTATGTCTCGCCCTTGCTCAAGTTTTTGATGATGCCGGCGGAGGGGTCCACTTCGACCTCGTCGCCGGCGGATATCCCGTTAACCGCCTCGCTCGACTCGAATATGGGCAGCCCCACGTTTATGGCATTGCGGAAAAATATGCGGGCGAACGACGCCGCTATGACGCAGGAGACACCCGCGCCCTTCAGTGCCAAGGGGGCATGCTCGCGGCTGGAGCCGCAACCGAAGTTTTCGCCCCCCACGACCACATCGCCCGGCCTCATCTTTTTGATGAACTCCGGGTCTAAGTCCTCCATGGAGTGGCGCCCCAACTCTTCGGGATCGCTCGTCACTAGGTATCTCGCGGGGATTATGACGTCTGTGTCGACATCGTTGCCGTATACCCATGCCTTACCGCGCAGCTTCTCGCTCATCGAACCTCACCTCTCAAACTTTGGAGCTCATCCGAGGACAGCACTTCCCGCGGATCTGTAACCCTTCCGGTGACGGCGCTTGCTGCCGCTACAAGCGGTCCGGCCAGGTAAAGGGCGCTTTTCGGATGCCCCATGCGTCCTACGAAGTTCCTGTTGCTCGTCGAGACGCACACCTCCCCCTCGGCCAATATCCCGAGGTGCCCGCCAAGGCACGGCCCACAAGTCGGCGTGCACACAGCAGCACCGGCCCTTACGAAAGTATCGATATACCCTTTTTCTAAAGCTGCGTTATAAACTTCATACGACGCGGGTATAACGATCAGGCGCACGTCGTCGTGCACTGATCTTCCCTTTAAAACCTTCGCCGCCATCTCTATGTCGGTGAGCCTCCCGTTCGTGCACGAGCCGATGAAGACCTGGTCGATCTTCACGTCTGAGCAATCTTCAGCGGGACGGGCGTTGGCAGGGGAGGATGGGGCTGCCACGAGCGGTTTGAGAACGGAGACGTCTATGTCCACCTCTCTGGCGTAGTTAGCCCCTTCGTCGGGGTAGATGGGGTTAAAAGGCCTTACGGCCCGCTCTTTGGCGTACTTTAGCATCGTCTCGTCGGGTACGAAAATCCCGGCCTTCGCCCCGCCCTCCACGGCCATGTTGGAGATAGTAAAGCGATCGTCCATGGTCAAGGCCTTTACGGCGGTGCCGTGGAACTCGAGCGCCTGGTATCGGGCTCCCTGAGTGCCTATGATCCCTAAGAGGGCGAGTATCAAGTCTTTGCCGACGATCCACGGCGGAGGCGTTCCTTCGAAGTTCACCTTTATCGTCGGAGGCACCCTCAGCCATGTCTCACCGAGTGCCCACGCAGCGGCTAAGTCCGTAGAGCCCATGCCCGTGGCGAAGGCCCCCAAGGCGCCGCCGGTGCAGGTGTGGCTGTCAGCCCCCAAGACGATTTCCCCCGGCAGGATTTGCCCTTGTTCCGGGAGGAAGGCGTGTTCCACGCCTACGCGCCCCACCTCCCAGTAGAGCATCCCCTGCTCTTTGGCGAAGATGCGCGAGACCTTGACCTGCTGAGCAGAGGCTATGTCTTTGTTGGGCGTGAAATGGTCGGGCAGGACGGCGCACCTCTTGGGGTCGAATACGTGAGAAGCTCCCATCTCCTTGAAGGCCTTTATGGCCGGAGGGGCGGTGATGTCGTTGGCAAAGGCGAAATCGACCTTGACGTTGCAGATATCCCCTTCTTTGGCCGATTCGCTGCTGTGTGAAGCTATGATGGCACTCGCAAGCGTGCGTTTCATCTTACGACGACCTCCTTTTGGGCTGCTCTGTGGCGCAGGCGGTTCAGCGCATTCACGTATGCCTTTATGCTCGCTTCTATGACGTCGGTGCTGGCCCCTCGTCCCTGGGCGGTGGACTCTCCGTCTTTTAGGACGACCACGGCCTCCCCTAACGCATCGGAGTGCTCGCTGACGGCCTGTAGGCGGAAGCTCACCAGCTCCGGTGAAAGGCCCGTGATGCGGCGGATGGCGCTATAGGCGGCGTTTATGGGGCCGTTGCCCGTGGCCGCGTCGTATCTCTCTTGCTCGCCATCCCATAGGGTGACGGTGGCCGTAGCTCCGCGACTTCCCACGTGCACCTCGAAGTGGCGCAGCTCGTAATCGTGGTTCGCGGTTTTGCCCAAGATCTCGTCGACCACGAGCGCCTCCAGATCGCCGTCGGTCACCACTTCCTTGCGGTCGCACAGCTCTTTGAAGACCGCGAAGGCCTTGCGAAGTTCCTCTTCGGAGAGGGAATAACCCAGCTCTTCCAGGCGCTGGCGGAAAGCGTGGTGCCCCGAATGCTTGCCCAAGACCAAGCGCGTCCCTGGGGCGCCTACGTCCTCAGGCTTCATTATTTCGTAAGTGGCGCGGTTGCACAGGATGCCGTGCTGGTGGATCCCGGCCTCGTGAGAAAAAGCGTTGTCCCCCACGACGGCCTTGTTCGGCGGCACTGCCACCCCGGTCAGGCGCGAAACCAACCTGCTCACGCTGTAGAGCTTCGTCGTGTCGATGTTAGTAGATAGGCCGAAGCGATCCTTCCTGGTCTTCAGGGCCATGATCACCTCTTCGAGCGAGGCGTTGCCGGCCCGCTCACCCAAGCCGTTTATCGTGCCTTCTACCTGGCGCACACCGCTTTGAACCGCAGCTAACGAGTTGGCCACCGCCAATCCCAAGTCGTTGTGGCAATGGACGGACCAGATTACGCCGGGAGGCGTTCCGACTCCATCTATGATCTCCTTGACAAAGGCAGCGAACTCCTGCGGTATGGCGTAACCCACCGTGTCGGGGATGTTTAACGTGGTGGCACCGCATTCTGCGGCGACCTTGAAAACCTGTATCAGAAAGGCCGGGTCGGAACGGCTTGCGTCCTCGGCAGAGAATTCCACATCGTCGGTAAAGCCCTTCGCATATGCGACGGCATTTCTCACTTCGTCTAAAACCTGCTGACGGCTCATCTTGAGCTTATGCTCCATATGGATGTCGCTCGTGGCTATGAACACGTGGATCCTGGGATGCTCGGCCGACCTCACCGCCTCCCACGCCGCGTCGATGTCGCCTTTGCGCGTCCGAGCCAGTCCCGCAACCACCGACCCTTTAACCTCGGAGGCTATGGCTTTCACCGCCTCCAGGTCTCCTGGGGATGCGGCTGGGAACCCCGCCTCGATGACGTCGACTTTGAGCTGCGCGAGCTGGCGGGCGATCTGGAGCTTTTCAGCTGTGTTCAGGTTGATGCCAGGTGCCTGCTCTCCATCTCTCAATGTGGTGTCGAATATCCTCACTACACCGTCAATACCGTCGTTCATCTTCACTCATCTCCTCCTGTTTTTAAGCGAGGGGAGTCACCCCTCGCTCGGCTTACGGACACGATCAGTACTCGGGGGCTTCTTTTGCCTCCATCCAGGTCATCATGCTGCGAAGCTTTCTCCCCACCTGCTCTATTTGGTGCTCACGTTCGCTCTTTACCCACTTCTTCATCCTCGGGCGGCCGCTTAAGTTTTCCAATATCCAATCCTTGGCGAATGTGCCGTCTTGAACGGCTTTGAGTAACTGCTTCATTGTGGAGCGCACGTGCTCGTCTATCACCTTCGGGCCCGCAGTCAGGTCTCCGTATTTTGCAGTGTCGCTGACCGAATAGCGCATCCACGTGAGACCCCCTTCGGCCATCATGTCGACGATGAGCTTTAGCTCGTTCAGACACTCAAAATATGCCAGCTCCGGCTGATAGCCGGCCTCTACGAGCGTCTCAAAGCCGGCCTTCACCAATTCCGTGACGCCGCCGCACAGCACAGCCTGTTCCCCGAAGAGGTCGCTCTCCGTCTCCTCGGCGAAGGTCGTTTCTATAACACCGGCCCTGGTGGCGCCCAGACCCTTGGCATATGCCAAAGCCAGGTCTTTTGCCTTGCCGGATGGATTTTGGTATACGGCCAGAAGTGCGGGCACGCCCTTACCTTCGGCGAACATGCGGCGCACGAGGTGCCCCGGTCCTTTGGGCGCGATCATGAAGACGTCTACGTTGGACGGCGGCTCGACCTGATGGTAATGCACCGTGAAGCCGTGGGCGAATACGAGGGCCTTGCCGGGCCTAAGCTTATCTTTAACCTCTTTTTCGTAGATATCTTTCTGGACGTGGTCTGGCGTCAGAAAGACGATGAAATCGCCCTCGCGCGCTGCCTCTCCCGGCGAAAGCACCTTGAAGCCGTCATTTGATGCGGTGGCGCGGGAGCGACTTCCTTCATGCAGCCCGACGACCACGGAGACGCCGCTGTCTCTTAAGTTTTGGGCGTGAGCGTGCCCCTGACTGCCGTAACCTAACACCGCTACGGTCTTGCCTTTGAGAAGCTCAAGATTCGCATCCTTGTCATAATACATATTTGCCACTTGTATTCGCCTCCCTTGAAGTTTTGTTCGCCTTTCAATTGCTTAACGTTTCGAACCCAGCTCGTCCTAAAGCCACTGCGCCGCTTCCTGCCATTTCGAGCACCCCGAAGGGCTCGAGCGTCCGCAGCAGCGCTTCCACCTTTTCTGCGTCGCCGGTGACCTCTAAGATCACGGCGTCGCTCCCCACGTCCACAACCCGGCTTCGGAAGACCTCCGCCGTTTGGAGCAGGTTATGCCTCTCCTCTGGGGAAGCTCGGACCTTCACGAGCATCATTCGCCGCTCCACGAAGGGCCCCTGGGTGAGATCTTTCACCTCAACTGCCTCCACGAGCTTTTCGAGCTGTTTTATCATCTGTTTTGAGGATGTCTCATCCGCCTCGACAACTATCGTGAAGCGGGAAAGTCCAGACCTGTGCGTCCTCGTCACGCTCAGACTTTCCACGTTGTAGCCTCGCCGAGAGATCAAATTAGAAAGCCGCGCAAGAACCCCCGGATGGTCCTCCGTCAACACCGAAAGTGTCCGCTTCATTCTTATCACCTCCTTTTGCTTGAGTGAATAAAAAAAGGCCGGGATCCCCTTTGCTTAGGATCCCGGCCCTGGAACGCTAAGGTAAAACGGTCCTCAAGCTCCAGGAGGGGACCCGCAGCTCAGCGCCAGAATGCCCAGAATAATTATTACGACTACCGCCAATGCATTGCGGTCTAATCCAGCCATGAGCTACTCCCCTCCTTTGCTCTTCTCTGATATAAGGACCTGGTCATAAACTTGTGGCTATCCTAAACTCCCTAATGCCCCTTGTCAACCCCTTAAAATATATTCGTAATCTTCAAATATTTTTAGGATTTTTAACTATGCAGCTATTATCGCCCAAAATACCAAGGGGTCGTCGCCGGCGTTGCGTATACCGTGGCTTTCGCCCCTGAAAGCTATAGCGGTATCTCCGGGCCTGACGCGGGTTTCGATGCCGTTGTCGTTGTAGATCCCCTCGCCGGAGAGGATGATATAGATCTCCTCGTCGGATTCGTGAGCGTGGTATCCGATGGAGGCGCCGGGTTCAATCTCTATCCTCGCCACCATCTGGAAGCGGCTGCCCTCGCGCCCTTCTCCGGGGCTTACGACGTAACCGAAAAGCACGCTGCCGATTCCACCCCGGAGCGCCTCCCTTTTCACCTTGTGCTGTTCCGTAGATTTTACGATCAATTTCCATCCCTCCTGTGTACGGACAATTCATAAATCGCACTCTATGTATCTTCCTTGTAGGATATCATACATGACGACGTCGCATCCGGATTCTATCGATCGAATGCTCCGACAGGTTGCTTACGATGTATTCCCGAGTGCAGTTTTAGCGATTCGTTGTTTGCGGATGATACGTTCGTGACAATTGCGCTGCCAGACGTTGCGCCAGACGTTTGGCGGATTCGGTTGACGCCTTTGGCGACTTTCAAAATGAAGGTCCGATCACCTCCGGCGATGACATTTCCGCCGCTACCTGCGCAATTGTCGCCTCTACATCTTAAATAAAGTTTTGGCGTTTCCGCTTAAAATTTTTTCTTTTTCAGATGCAGGGGCATCCAGGGCCTCTATGACGGCCGTGCACTTGGTAAGGCTCCCTATCTGGTGCGGGTAATCGCTCCCCGCCATCATGTGGTCCACCCCCACGACTTTGCGGGCGAAGTCTACAGCCAGTGGGTTGAAAGATACGCAATCGATGTACACCTCGGCGATATAGGCAGATGGGGGCTTCGATATCTTTTTGCACTCCGGGAAGGCTTCATATCCCCTGTCGAGCCTTTCCGCCAGATAAGGGAGGCAGCCTCCAAGATGAGAAGCCACGAGCTTGACGCCGGGCACCCTGTCTAAGAGACCGCTGAAGATCAGGCGCGCCACAGCCAACGTAGTGTCAAAGGCAAAACCCAGCGTGGCTGCGAGCCTGTAATCCAAGAAGTTGTCGGCGGGCTTTGGCGTCGTGGGGTGCAAAAAGAGCGGCACATCCAGTTCTTGGGCCTTTTGGAATATAGGTTCAAACGAAGGATCGTCGAGCATCTTGCCGTCGACGTTCGTAAAAAGCGTTCCGCCTTTAAGCCCCAGTTCCTTTACTGAACGCTCGAGCTCGCTGGCAGCGGCTTCGGGGGCTTGGAGAGGCAAGGCAGCCAGGGCGTAGAAGCGCCCTGGATATCTTTTTGTGATCTCGGCGAAGTCGTCGTTCGCCTTTTTGGCCAAAGCTATACCTCGATTCTTTTCCTCTATGTGCACACCCGGCGTGGTGAGGCTCAAGATTTGCGCATCTATGCCCGCTCTCTCGATGGCTTCGAGGCGATATGCCATATCCCTGTGACCGGGCACAATGACGTTATAATCCCCCTCATATGACAGGATATAGTTTCCGTCCGCGTCCTCCGCCACCTTGGCGACGCCTGAACCTTCCTTCAGGGCTTTCAGGTACGAGGGCGGGTAAAAATGGTTGTGCACGTCTACGGCTTTCATGGGCATCTCCTCTCTTAGCTTTTGTCTCCGTCTTTTTTGAAAATAGCAAATCCAGCATATCCGTAGATTATAGAAAATATCGGCACTATCCAGTTTAGCAGGGCGTAGGGGGCGTACGACCACGCCGAGACCTTGAGGATCCCAAAGGTAAAGAGCGCCGCAGTGCTCCAGGGAACCAGCGGCGCCGCCATAGTTCCGGCGTCTTCTAAGGTCCTCGACAGCACCCGCGGGTGTATGTTTTTGGCGTCAAAGGCGTCTTTAAAAGCCCTGCCGGGCAATATCAAGGCCAGCATCTGGTTGCCCGATATGATGAGCACGGCGTAACAGGAGATGATCACCGATAGTATCAGTGCCCCTGTGCTTTTAACCTTGGCAAGCACCGCGTCGATTATCGTCGAAAGCACGTTGGCTCGCTCCAAGATGCCGCCTAAGGCTGTGGCTATCATGATCAACGCAACCGTGCCCATCATGTTATTCAAGCCGCCCCTCGTGAAGAGCTTATCTACGGCAACAATTCCGGTCTTGCTGGCATATCCGTCCGTCGCTGCCTTGAGCACCGGCACTAAATCCACACCTTGGGTCAGCATGGCCCAAATGCAGCTTATGACCACCCCAGCCGTAAGGGTCAATATGGCGGGGGTGCGCCTTACGGAAAGCACAATCACAACCAACGGGGGCACTAACGTCCATAAGCCTATATTAAAGGCCTCAGGAAGCGTGGAGAGCATCGCATTGAGCGTCTCTCCGCCAGCCGCTTCGCCGCCAAATCTCATCCCCATTACGGCATAAATGGCCAAAGAGACCAAAAAAGCTGGGACGGTGGTATACATCATCGACCCGATGTGCTCGAACAACTCAGCCCCTGCCATAGCCGGCGCTACGTTTGTGGTGTCTGAAAGCGGTGACATTTTGTCGCCGAAATAAGCGCCTGCTACGATCGCGCCTGCCACCATAGGTAACGGTATGCTCAGCCCTTCGCCAATCCCTATGAGGGCAAGCCCTATGGTGCCTATGGTGCCGAAAGACGTACCTGTAGCGATCGAGGTGATAGCGCACAAGATAAACGTAGCCGCCAAGAAAGCCCTGGGGCTTATAAGTTTGAGGCCGTAATAGACGAGCGTCGGCACGGTACCCCCTATGATCCAGATGCCTATCGTCATACCCACTAACATCAAGATCAAGACTGCAGGAAGGGCGTGCATGATCCCTTCCATCATCGCCGTTTGAAGCTCGCCCCACCTGTAACCTAAGTATCGGGCAAAAAGCCCCGCTACTATGGTTCCGGCCACGAGTGGGGTGGTCATCCCCACCCTCAGCCGCACCCCTACGATGACGACGCCGAACGATAAGGCCAAGGCGACGATCGCCTCTAACGACGAAGGCTTCCTCGCTGCTCCTCTCTCCGCAGGCTTTCCTCTTAACGCTTCATTCCTCGTCTCCATAATCTCATCTCCTCTCAAATCGATATACAAAGCGCAAAGATGTCGTCAATATAGGTGACGCAAAGCGCAATTGTCAATTACACGGGGCAATTCATGGTTTTCCCGTACAAGCCGCCAAACTGTTTGTTTCGTAGCAACCTATTAGTTCACGCTTCATCTTTGTCGTCTCCGTATATTTAGCGATCGTTAAATGACATTATACTTATTAAGCCATAAGGCCGTATCGTTTAATATAATTTCCCCAAACCGTCCCACGATATGGGATTGCTCCTACGGTGTGGTCAGCAGGCGCATGACAATGTCGGCGGCTTGGGCGCGTGAAATGGCTTCTTTGGGATCGAAGCCTTCGATGCCTCTTAGGGCTCCAAAGGCTTCGAGCTTTTTTAAAGCCCACGCGCGGCGCTCGATTTGCGAATGCATGGGGCTTTCGCCGGGGAAGAAGGCCTCCGTTAGACAGACGGCGAACTCTTCCACGGCAAGCGGCTTATCCTGCGGATAAAGGAGCGAAAGGCGGGTATCCTTTCCCGAATCCTTTAGCGCGCATCTGATCAGATGCTCGGCCGCCTGAGAAGTCAACGGCTCTTCTGCCCCGAAGATCCCCTTTGTAGAACCCTTTTTTGCAGTCGCCAAGATGCCGTTTAAATCGTCGAGCCTCGGCGCTGGCGAGGTAGGAGTGGCGATGGTCTTTATCCATCCCCTTACGGTCGCAATTTGCACCGCAGGCCAAAAGGGGTGGTTCTTTGGGACATCCGAAAAATGGCACAGCGCCAAGGTGCTACCGGCTTCGAGTAGCGCACGCTGGACTTTCAGAGGGTCAACGTAGCGCGGACTCACATCGTATTTGACCGCAAGGCCGGCGATGGCGCCCGCGGCCTGTCCCGTGAGCATGCATATGGGCTGAAGCCTCAAGGCGCCGGAGGCCAGGCGCGTCATGGAGAGGTTTTTCTCCGCCGCTAAAAGGCCGTCGATTTTTTCTGGAATGAAGATCTCAAAAGGAACTTGAAAGGGTCCGACCGGTTTGTTTTTTGCTATGGATTCAGCCGTTTCTCCGAACTCGCTTTCGAGCTCTTCCGTCTCTCCGCTTCCGTGGAGGTCCAAGACGTAGCGCCCCACCGCCACCGAAGTGGGAATTTCGTGACCTGGCCCTCCGTTCCTGTAGCTTTCTGAGTTCTTGCGCAGCTCAAAAGACGTGAGGGTCTTTGTCCCTGCGAGGCGGCGGCTCTCGCGGACGTAGGGAATGGGCGGGAAGTGGTAAACTACCGGTTCATAGGCATAGGGAATCAGCCCCTTCACGGCTTCGAAGGCGTCGCTTGAACCGAACTCGTCATCCGCGACGGACCAGGGGAGATCGAGCTCGTTTTGTATGTAGTAGAGGAAACCCAACGTCTTGAGCATTGCCTGCGCATTGATCTCCCTGCGAAAAGCGTATTCTTCTAAATATCGCACCGGTAGGCCGCTTTTGCCGGCATATCCGCCGCCGCCCGGATAGTCGTTGGCCCAATTCACCCCAGTCTTCGTCAAGAGGAGTCGCGTAAACGGCGTCGAGGCGTCGGCATCGCCGGGGAAGTCGAAGTGCGGCAACCCCCTGTATGCGTTATGCGTGGGCACGTTCACGGGGAGCTTCACAGGATATCCTTTGAAGGGGAATCCGTCGCGTGTCACGTAGGCTTTAAAGACCTCGCGCATCTTCTCGTACCCAGGCGGCGGCAGGGATAAGCGGAGGTGCGGCGGCACCCCTCCAGGATACGCCTTGATCACGGCCACCCACGTTATGTCTTGGATCCGCGCGTCCATATCCTGGGTCTCCCCTTTGAGGAAAGCCTCTTCTTTAGAGGCGAAGAGGACGTTGCCTGCCCTGTAACGAGCTCCCGCGAGCGGCAGAATATCGCCGTATTCCGTGGCGTCGATCAGGATTTTGCACCGTATCGTTACGGTACTTCCATTGAGGTCGGCCTCAACCCCCGTTATTTTGTCGCCCTGGCGTAAGACTCGGTTTACTGACGAATGAAGGTAAACATCTAAAGTGCGCGGCCCTTTAGGGGTTAAGCCTTTGCCGTTTCTGGTTTCGTCGATCATTTCATATAGCACTGCCTCTCCTATGTGTGGTTCGAAGGCAATGGTGATGGGAGACCAATAGCATGTTCCGAGCGACTTGCCCTTTTCGGCGTAGCGGGTTTTGACCTTGTCGATGAACTCACCGTAGAGGCCGGAACGGTTTCCGTACATGTCGTCCATGGTAGAGACGGCCGCGGCTGTCATTTGCCCTCCGATCGTGCCGGTTTCCTCTATGATCGCCACCGAAGCTCCGAGCCTGGCGGCCTGGATCGCTGCTGCCGAGCCGCCGGCGCCACCTCCCGCGACTACCACATCGTAAGACAACTCCTCGACCGCGAGCACCGGAGGCGTCCAAATGAGCGATATCGCGCAGAGACCTAACGAAATGATGAACCGTGCAATCTTCACGATTTTTCAGATCCCCCTTAAAGAAGCGAGCGTTTGTGTGCATTATTATAAAGCCTGATTATAAAGCTCGCTCAGACATCAAGCCTGCTGTCTTTGGGCCGGAAAGGTTTGATTTTATGAAACAGCTCGCATTTAGAGTAATAGGGCAACTTGCTATCTTAATATTATTGACTCAGCGTCAGCGATGTCGTATTATTTTAACCTCATTGGGTAATTTAGCCTTGTGACAAGGAGGCATCGCATTTTCGTGAATAAGCTTTCGACGCCGGTCGATAACCCCCTCTGGTATAAAGACGCCATCATCTACGAAACCCACATCAGGTCCTTCTGCGATAGCGACGACAACGGAATGGGGGACCTTCGCGGTCTTACGAGCAAGCTCGAGTATTTGAGAAGCCTCGGCATCACCGCAATCTGGCTCCTACCATTTTACCCTTCTCCGCTTAAGGACGACGGCTACGACATAGCCGATTATTTCGCCGTCCATCCAGACTACGGCACCATAGGGGATTTCCGCGCGTTTTTGAGGCGAGCCCACGACATCGGCATAAAGGTCATAACGGAGCTGGTGTTGAACCATACCTCCGACCAGCATCCATGGTTTAAGCGAGCTCGCACCGCAAAGCCGGGCTCTCCGTGGAGGAATTTTTACGTCTGGAGCGATACTCCCGATAAATATCCCGAGGCGAGGGTCATATTCCAAGATTTTGAGAACTCTAACTGGGCCTGGGACCCGGTGGCCAAGGCTTACTACTGGCACCGCTTTTACTCCCACCAGCCGGATCTGAACTACGACAATCCCTTAGTGAGGAAGGCGATATTGCGGGTTTTGGACTTCTGGTTCGGCATGGGCGTCGACGGCATGAGATTGGACGCGGTGCCATATCTTTACGAACGCGATGGAACCAACTGCGAAAATCTCCCAGAGACCCATGCCTTTTTAAAAGAGTTGCGCTCCTATGTGGATGCGCGCTACCCCAACCGGATGCTTTTGGGCGAGGCCAACCAGTGGCCGGAGGACGCTGTGGCCTATTTCGGAGACGGCGACGAATGCCATATGGCTTTCCACTTCCCGATAATGCCGAGGCTCTTTATGGCTCTGTGGATGGAGGACCGTTTCCCTATAGTGGATATACTGGAACAGACGCCATCGATACCGGAGAGCTGTCAGTGGGCGCTGTTTTTGCGCAACCATGACGAGCTCACCCTCGAGATGGTGAGCGACGAGGAGCGCGATTATATGTACCGCGTCTATGCCAGGGATTCGAAGGCGCGGATAAATCTCGGCATCCGCCGGAGGCTCGCCCCCCTGATGGGCAACAACAGGCGGAAGATAGAGCTCATGAACGCGCTTTTGTTTTCCCTCCCTGGGACGCCCATCATATATTACGGCGACGAGTTGGGGATGGGGGATAACTACTTCTTGGGAGACCGAAACGGCGTGCGCACCCCTATGCAGTGGAGCCCCGACAGAAACGCCGGTTTTTCTAAAGCCAACCCACAGAAGCTGTACCTTCCCGTCATAATCGACCCGGAATACCACTATGAGGTCATAAACGTGGAGACGCAAGAGCGCAATCTCTCTTCTATGCTCTGGTGGATGCGCCGGGTTATTTCCGTGAGAAAGCGCTTCAAAGCCTTCGGCAGAGGGGAGATACAATTCCTTTACCCGCAAAATCCGAAGGTGCTGGCTTTCGTCCGCCGCTTTGAAGACGAAATAATCTTGGTTGTGATAAACCTCTCCCGCTTTTCTCAAGTTGCAGAGCTGAATTTGTCTCAATACGAAGGCTACGTGCCCGAGGAGGTGTTCAGCGGTAATCGCTTCCCGCGGATCGAGGGGCAAAAGCCGTACACCTTGACGCTGGGCATCGACGACTATTTCTGGTTTATCTTGCGAAAAGAGAGGGAGCGCGTCTCTGTCCCTCAAGGGGAGGCCATCCCTGCCTTTGAGATAAAGGAAGGCCCTTCAGAATCGTCTCCGCACCTACCCTGGGACGAGCTGGCCGGGGGGCCGATCGCCGATTATTTGAAGAGGTGTCCCTACTTCGGAGGGAAAGGAAAAGAGATCAGGCGCCTCAGCGTCGTAGATCACGTGCCGAGCGCGCGCGGCCGGCCGCACCTATCGAGTATGCTCTTTCTCCAAGCCACCTACGCTCAGGGAGAAACGGCGCAGATCTTCCTTCACGTGGACCTTGCAAGAGGGGAAGAGGCCGCCTCTGTGCGGCTTGCTCACCCCGAGAGCGTTATAGCCCGCCTATCAATCGAAGGTGACGAAAGCATCCTCTACGATGGCATATACAGCCCGGCCCATTGCGAGGCCGTCTTGGATCTCATATCCCACAGGAGGAAGGTGCGCGGCGATGTGGGGTATGTTGTGGGCCATGCCGGTAAGGGCATAAGGAAGCTGTTGGAAGGTAAAAACATGTCGCCGTCCAGGGCGTTGGCGCCCTGCAGATGGATGAGCTCTGTCGCTTACGGCCCTTCGCTCGTTTTGAAGTTCTATCACAAATTTGAGGGCGGAATAAGCGTGAGCGAGGAAGTTTTACGCTATCTTACGGAGGAAGTTGCCTTCCCTTATCTCCTACCATATGTGGGATCGCTCAGATACGCGGCGGGCGATAAGGTATCTACGATCGGGCTGCTGCAGGGAAACGTACCGAACCAGGGGGATGGCTGGCAATATGCCGTAGGGGCGGCCGAGCTGTTTTTCGAGCGGGTGCTCTCGTCTCAAAACGGCGGCGGGGCCGTGAAGGTGCAAGAGTTGGCAAGTGAATGGATAGACGGGCTGTTCATCGAGATGGTGGAGCTTTTAGGGAGGCGCACGGCGCAGCTTCACGCAGCCTTGAGCTCGTCGAGGAAAAACCAAGCCTTCGCCCCAGAGCCATTCTCCAAGCTCTACCAGAGGTCGGTATATCAGTCGATGAGGAACGAAGTGGGCCGCTGCATGGAGATCCTGTCCGCAAAGGCAAACCTTTTGCCGGAAGATAAACGCCCCAACGCCCTGAAGGTCCTGAGTCTCAAGAGAGAGATCTTGGAGCAGATGAGGAAGGTCGTCGCAAACAAGATGGATGCCCAAAAGATCCGCGTCCACGGCGACTACCACTTGGGACAGCTCCTGTTTACCGGCAAGGATTTCGTCATAGCTAACTTCGAGGGCGACATGGCGCGACCTTTGAGCGAACGGAGGCTGAAGCGCTCGGCGCTCAGAGACGTTGCAGCCATGATCTATTCCCTCTACAGAGCTGCGGCAGTCTCCTTATCCAAGATGTCGGCCATCAGGCCGGAAGAGGCCGACGTTCTGAAGCCCTGGCTTGAGCCATGGCAGGATGTGATGGCGGGGGCTTTCTTGCGTTCCTACGTGGACGAGGCGAAGGGCCAACCGTTCCTACCCAAGGACGAGTCTTCTCTTAATGTATGGCTTGAGGCGTTTTTGCTCGAGAGGGCGATCTGCGAACTGGAGTTCGAGCTTTCAGAGGAAGAGGGGAAAATCGAGATACCCATAGGCGAGATCGAGCGGATCTTGAAGCATTCTTAAGCGCACAAGGAGAGCGATCGAGATGGAACGCTACATTTGTATTCATGGGCACTTTTATCAGCCTCCGAGAGAAAACCCGTGGCTTGAAGAGGTGGAACTTGAGGAATCTGCCCATCCTTATCACGACTGGAACGAACGCATAACGGCCGAGTGTTACGCACCGAATACAGCTTCGCGGATACTGGGAAGCGACAGGCGCATCGTGGCTATCGTGAATAACTACGCCAAGATCAGCTTCAACATCGGCCCTACGCTCTTCTCTTGGATGAAAAAACACGCACCCGAAACCTATGAGGCGATAAGGGCGGCGGACGAAGAGGCCAGGGCGCGCTTTTCAGGGCACGGAAGCGCCATCGCCCAGGCTTACAATCACATGATAATGCCCTTGGCAGTTGAGCGCGACGTGCGCACTCAAGTCCTCTGGGGCATGCGCGACTTCGAAGATGCTTTCGGCAGAAGGCCCGAGGGGATGTGGCTTCCGGAGACAGCGGTGGATGTAAAGACGCTCGAGGTCTTGGCCGACTGCGGCATCAAATTTACGATCCTCGCGCCGCATCAGGCCGCCAGATGCCGGAAGATGGGCGAGGCGGAGTGGCGCGATGTGAGCGGCGGGAAGATAGATCCTAAGCGCCCATACCTCTGCAGGCTCCCCTCAGGCAAGGCGATCGCGATCTTCTTCTACGACGGCCCCATATCGAACGACATAGCCTTCGGAGGCCTCCTTAACAACGGCGAAGCCATGGCCGGCCGCCTCGCGGGGGCTTTTTCGGATAAACGAGACGGAGCTCAGCTCGTGCACATAGCCACAGACGGCGAGAGTTATGGGCATCATCACCGCTTCGGCGATATGGCGCTGGCGTATTGCCTGGACTACCTCGAGTCGAAGGGGTTGGCCAAGGTGACGGTGTACGGGGAATACCTCGAAAAATACCCCCCGACCCACGAGGTAGAGATCGTGGAAGGTTCATCGTGGAGTTGCATCCACGGCGTAGGGCGGTGGAAGGAAAACTGCGGCTGCAACAGCGGTCTCCATCCCGGCTGGCAGCAAGAGTGGAGGAAGCCCCTTAGGGAGGCCGCAGACTGGCTCAGAGACGAACTTGCCGCCGTCTACGAGGAGCATGGAGGGGGGCTTTTTTTGGATCCGTGGAGAGCGAGGGATGAGTATATCCGCGTGATCTTAGACAGGTCAAAAGAGAACGTAGTTTCGTTCTTGACGGAACAGGCCGGTAGGGAGCTTTCGGATGCAGAAACAGTTAAAGCGTTGAAGCTCTTGGAGATGGAACGCCACGCAATGCTCATGTATACGAGTTGCGGCTGGTTTTTCGACGAGATTTCCGGCATCGAGAGCGTCCAGGTGATGAAATACGCCTCACGAGCGATACAGCTCGCCGCTTGCGTCTCGGGTGCTTCGCTTGAAGACGGCTACCTTTCGATCTTAGAAAAGGCGCCGAGCAACATCAGGGAAGTAGGAAATGGCAGGAACGCCTATGAGCGGTTCGTCCGCCCGTCTCAGGTGGACATACTGCGCGTGGGGGCCCACTTTGCCATATCGTCTCTCTTCGAAGAGGAGCCGGAAGACGTGGATGTCTATTGCTACACAGTGCAGTGCGACTGTCTCGACAAAGTCAAGGCCGGGAAGCTCACCCTCGGCACGGGGAGGGCCCTCTTTACCTCGAACGTTACGTTCGATGAGAAGAAGGTGGCTTTCGCTGCCCTCCATATGGGTGACCAGAACGTCTTGGGGGGGTTAAGAGAACAGACTGGCAACGGCGAGTTCGACGCGCTGACGGCGAAGATGAAAGAGGCGCTCGGTGTGGGCGATGTCTCGCTGCTCGTGCGGCTCATGGACGATTACTTCGGCGACCACAACTATACGTTGAAACACCTGTTCAAAGATCAACAGAGGAAGGTTTTGGATCGCATTCTCGGAGAGTCGTTGGATGATATCACTAACGTGGCATTTCGCAGGATTCTCGAGGATAACTACACCATTATGAATTTCCTCAAGGAGATGGGAATTGCCTTCCCGAAGCCCCTCGAGGCCGTGGCGGAGGTGGTGTTAAACGCCGACATCTTGAAGCTTTTGGGCGAAGAGGCACCCGACCTCGAGGCCTTAAGGCGCACCGTGGAAGACGTCAAGCGATGGAATATTCCTCTGGACGAGGGGGCAGTCGGCCTTGCGGCATCCAGCTGCGCCGATGTCCTGCTGTTAAAGTTGAAAGAGGAGCCTTTCGATGTAGAGCTGTTGGAAGAGATCGACGGCACGCTTCAGCTATTGGATGAATTATCGTTGTCTATATACCCGTGGAAGGCTCAAAACGTGTACTTCCTCCTGACGAAGGAGGTTTATCCTACCGCGAAAGAGCATTTGAGCGGCGAGGAGGCCGATCGATGGGTAAAACTCTTCAAGAGGGTTGGGGAGCACCTGAAGGTTCAGGTTGCGTGATGCCGAGCGCTACCTATAGGCTTCAGCTTTCCCCGGCCTTCGGATTTAACCGTGCGGAGGGGGTAGTGGCGTATCTCGCCGAGCTCGGCATATCGCACATCTACGCCTCTCCCATCTTCAAGGCTCGCAAAGGTAGCAGCCACGGTTATGACGTGACGGATTACGGCGAAATAAACCCGGAGCTCGGAACCCCTCAAGAGCTGGACGATCTCCTCTCCCTTGCGGCGTCAAAGGGTTTAGGTTGGATCCAGGACATAGTACCTAACCACATGGCCTATACTCCTGAAAACGCCATGTTGATGGACGTCTTGGAAAATGGTTCCATGTCCAGATACTTCGGATGGTTCGATGCGGAGTGGAACCATCCGAACCTCGCCTTGAAGGGCAGGATCTTATCCCCCTTTTTGGGACGTTTTTACGGGGATGCGCTTGAAGGGTGCGAGATCTCGCTCGTTTACGGCAAATCCGGATTTTCGGCCTCCTACTACGACATCGTCTTTCCCTTGAGGGTCGAGTCATACACCCAGATCTTGCTGCCGGGCGTCAAAAAGCTCACGAAGAGGCTCGGGGAAAACAACCCGGATCTCATAAAACTCTTGGGGGTTTTGTATGCGATGAAGAGCCTCTCTTCGGGGTCGAACGATACGGACCCAGACGAGAGGTATGAGCAAACCCGCTTCATAAAGGAGATGCTTTGGGAGCTCTACTCGGGGAATACCGAAATAAAGGGCTATGTGGATCAGAAAGTCTCGTCGTTTAACGGCAAAGCGGGTGATCCAAGTAGTTTCGACGCCCTCGACGACCTATTGTCTCGCCAGTTCTTCCGCCTCGCCTTTTGGAAGGTGGCGTGTGAGGAGATCAACTACAGGAGATTCTTCAACGTGAACGACCTGATCGCGATCCGCGCCCACGAGGAGGAGGTCTTCGATCGCGTCCATTCCCTCATCTTGAGCCTAACCAGAGCGGGGAAGGTATGCGGCTTGAGGGTGGACCACGTCGACGGTCTGTACGATCCTGCGGCTTATCTCTCGAAATTGAGAGAGAAAGCGGGAGACCTTTACTTGGTTGTGGAAAAGATCCTCGCCCCCGAAGAGAAGCTGCCCTCGTCCTGGCCCGTCCACGGCACGACGGGGTACGATTTCTTAAACCGCCTCAACGGCATTTTCTGCGATGCAAGAGGCGAGAAGACTTTTGACAGGATCTACGCTTCCCTGTGCGGCCTCGTGGCGCCCTATGAGGAGCTCGTCTTCGACAAGAAGCGGCTCATCATGGGCAAAGAAATGGCCGGAGATGTGGACAACGTGGCCACGCTGATGATAGAGGCAGCCAGCGGATTTCGCCACGGGAGGGACATCACTTCATACGGATTGAAGCGGGCCATCGTGGAGGTTTTGGCCCATTTCCCTGTATACCGCACCTACATCGCCGAGTCCCGTTTTAGCGACGAAGATAAAGCTTATATAAAAAGCGCGATAGACGATGCTAAAGGGACTATGCCGGGCTTGACTTATGAGTTCGACTTCCTCGGGGACTTCTTCTTGGGTTACAGGGACGAACTCAAAGAAGAGCGGCAAGCCCGGAGGATGGAGGCGATTATGCGCTTTCAGCAGCTGACCGGTCCCCTCTTGGCAAAAGCCTTCGAAGACACGGTACTTTACGTTTACAACAGATTGCTTGCGCTCAACGAAGTCGGGGGAAGCCCTGATAGGTTCGGCACACCCATCGAAGACTTCTTCGCCTTCTTGAAAGACAGGCAACGCTCTTGGCCATATTCGATGAACGCCACCTCCACTCATGACACCAAGAGGGGGGAAGACGTGAGATGCCGCATAAACGTACTATCGGAAATGCCGCTGGAGTGGGAGAGGTGCCTGAGGAGATGGTCGAGGATAAACCGCTCGAGGAAGAGGCTCATCGAGGGATATCCGGCTCCCGACGGAAATGACGAGTACTTCCTCTATCAGATGCTCCTCGGTGCTTTTCCTCTGTGCGACTCCGAGTTTTCAACCTTCATCGAGAGGATGAAAGGGTATATCGTCAAGGCTGTCCGCGAGGCGAAGGTCCATACGGCGTGGCTGAAACCGGACCTGGAATACGAAGAGGCCTTCGTCGCTTTCATGGAGGCCGCTTTGGGTGACGCCGCCTTCATCGACGACTTCCTTCCCTTTATGAGGCGCGTTGCCTTTTACGGGGCCGTCAATTCGCTCTCTCAGGTTGCGATAAAGGTCGCTTCTCCGGGCGTCCCCGACTTTTACCAGGGTACAGAATTGTGGGATCTCTCTTTGGTGGATCCCGACAATCGCAGGCCTGTGGATTTCATCAAGAGAGCTCAGATGCTTGAAGATATCAAAAGGCGCGACGGCTCTCCTGCGCTTATAGATGAGCTCCTTTCGGGCTGGATAGACGGCAAGATCAAGCTCTTTTTGATCTATAAAGGCCTCAAAGCGAGGAAGGATCACGAGCGCCTGTTTGCGACAGGCTATTTCGCCCCCCTCACGGTGAGGGGGAAATTGGCCCGTCACGTGGTGGCTTTTGCCAGAAAAGGCGCCGACGAGTGGGCGAT
This sequence comes from Acetomicrobium sp. S15 = DSM 107314, assembly GCF_016125955.1. Lineage (NCBI taxonomy): Bacteria > Thermotogati > Synergistota > Synergistia > Synergistales > Acetomicrobiaceae > Acetomicrobium > Acetomicrobium sp. S15 = DSM 107314. Next base: position 84,595 of record NZ_JADEVE010000091.1, read on the forward strand.
ATGCATCGCGCCGCGGTTCACATCTTCTGTCGTGCCCGAAGGGGCATGGCCCATAGGAGAGGTCTGGGCGGACGCACGGGTGATCCTGCCTAAGGGAGCGCCTAAGGCCTTTGACGATGCCATAACGGGTATACACATAGATGCCGTGAAAGCTATTCAGGTGAGCGTGGCGTTGAAGCGATTTCCGGTAGCGCTGCTCATTGGGAGGGCGTGAACATGGACGGTAGGAAGAGGGTCGTAATCGAGGGCGTCTATCCCGAAATAGACTGTGGCCGCTTCCCCATAAAGAGGGCGGTGGGCGAGCGCGTCGACGTCGAGGCCGACGTCTTTTCGGACGGACACGACGAAGTGGCGGCTTTTTTGCTCTATCGCAAAGCCGACGCCGATGAGTGGAGCGAGCTTGCCATGACGCCTCTGCTCAACGACAGATGGTGCGCTTCATGTCGAATCGAAGAAATGGGGGAATATCTTTATACGATAAAGGGAGGCGTAGACCATTTCTCTACATGGCGCAAAGATGTTTTGAAAAAAATTGAGGCTGGCCAGGATATAACCGCTGACCTCACCGCGGGCGTGGAGATGCTGCGCAAAGCCGCAAAGACCTCTGACGATGACGGTTCCGCCGAGCTTTTGCGCTATGCGGAGGCCCTACAGTCCATGGCGGCGCGGCGTGATACTGAAGGTGCCGAGATGCTTCTCGCCTCGGAGGGGTTTTCGCGTCTCTTTCGTCTCTGTTTCAGAGAGAGCTTAGCCACCGTATACGGAAAAGAGCTGCGCGTGACGGTCGATCGCAAGAAGGCTCTTTGCAGCGCCTGGTACGAGTTCTTCCCCAGGTCGTGTTATCAAGAGGGAAAAACTTGCGGGACATTTTCCGACGCGGAAAAGCTCTTGCCAGAGATAGCGCGGATGGGCTTTGACGTGGTCTACCTTCCGCCTATCCACCCCATAGGGAAGACCAATCGCAAGGGGAAAAACAACTCCCCCAAGAGCCTTCCTGACGACCCAGGAAGCCCGTGGGCCATAGGCTCGACCGAAGGCGGCCACAAGGCCATTTGCCCCGAACTGGGTACCATGGAAGACTTTGTCTCCTTCATGAAACGGGCTGACGAACTGGGCCTCGAGGTGGCGCTGGACTTGGCATTTCAATGTTCCCCAGACCACCCTTATGTCAAAGAACATCCGGAGTGGTTTAAGTGGCGTCCCGACGGCACGATTCAACATGCGGAGAACCCCCCGAAGAAATATGAGGACGTGGTCCCCTTCGACTTTGAGTGCGAAAGTTGGAAATCGCTCTGGGAAGAGCTCAAAAGCATAGCCCTCTTCTGGATAGATAAGGGTGTAAAGATATTTCGGGTGGATAACCCTCATACGAAGCCCTTTGCCTTTTGGGAGTGGTTCATAGGCGAGATAAAGAGAGCTCACCCAGAGGTGATATTTTTGGCTGAGGCCTTTACGCGTCCCAAGGTCATGTATCGCCTGGCCAAGCTCGGATTTAGCCAATCTTACACGTATTTCGCCTGGCGCAATACGAAGTGGGAGATCACCGAGTACGTGGAGGAGCTCATCTCTGCGCCCGTGAGGGAGTTTTTCCGTCCAAACTTCTGGCCCAATACGCCGGATATCCTCCCCGAATACCTGCAGTACGGGGGTCGCCCCGCTTTTATAGTGAGGCTGGTGCTGGCCGCCACGCTTTCTCCGAACTACGGCATATACGGACCGGCCTTCGAGCTCTGCGTCTCCGAGGCCATACCGGGCAGAGAGGAGTATTTGAACTCCGAAAAATACGAGATAAAGCGGTGGAATTGGGATGCGCCGGGAAACCTGAAGGACCTGATCGCCAGGGTAAACCGTGCACGGAGGGAGAACCCGGCCCTCCAGGAGGCGCACAACGTGAAGTTCTGCGAGGCGGACGACGAAAACGTGCTATTCTACTGCAGGGTCACAGAAGACCTCTCCAATGTCATCCTGGTGGTGGCGAATCTTGATCCGTTCCATGCCCACGAGGCAACGCTTCAAATCCCCATAGGCGAGCTCGGCATATCGGAGGGGCAGTCGTATCTCCTCGAAGACCTGCTGGGTGGGGAAAAGTTCATCTGCCAGGGTGATAGCATGCGCTTCAGGATCGACCCGGCCGTCATTCCCTGTCGTATCTTCAGGGTGCGCCGCAGATTGCGCCGCGAGTCGGACTTCGACTACTTCATGTGACGGTGCCTTCGGGAGGGGCGATAGATGGCGGAACTTCTTTTAGCGGAAGCCTTCGAGATATTGCGAGAATGCCTGCCATCTTATCTTCCGCGCTGTCGTTGGTTTGCCTCTAAAGCCAGCAGGATAGCGTCAGTAGATGTGTGGGAAGACTTTCCGATGGGCGAAGGGCCTTTTCCGAGGCTGCTTTTCTTAAACGTGTCGCTCGATGACGGTTCATCTGAGCGTTACGTGTTGCCTCTTTCTCGCGTTATTGAAAATGCCTCACTTCAAGGGCAGAAGAATGCCACAATATGTCAAGTTCGAGATTATTTCTTGGCAGACGGCGTTTTCGATCCTACGTTTAGAAGCCTAATGCTTGAGATAATTACTAAAGGCAAAAACTTAAGCGGTAGCTGGGGAAAGCTAACGGGGCTTCCTAACCCTGCAGCGGTTGAAACCTTTTCAGAGGTTGCCGCTTCTGGCGATTCTCGAGTTTTATCTGCAGAACAGAGCAACACGTCTATCGTTTATGAAGACAAGCTCTTCCTCAAGCTTTACAGGAAAGTCGAAGAGGGGCCGCATCCCGAGGGGGAGATGGTGCGCTTCCTCACGGAAGCCGGATTTTTCCACGTGCCGCCCTTCATGGGTTTTTTGAGGTGCGAGCCGGCCGACGGAGGCCTCTCCTTCGAGGTCGCGCTCCTTCAAGGTTGCATCAAGAACGAGGGCGACGCCTGGTCTTATTTTACGCGCGCTTTGGAGCTTTCTCTGTCTTCTCTCGACGAAGGTGGAGCTAAAGACGGAGAGAAAGAGACATTGAACATGGCTTCCCTTTTAGGCAGACGTACGGCGGAGATGCACATCGCCCTGGCCTCAGATAGAAAGGACCCGGCCTTCTCGCCCGTACCCTTTGAGGGCGAATATAAAAGCCACGCTTTAGAGGCCGCCTGCGCCCAGCTCGACGAGGCTTTAGTCATGCTCGAAAGACACATAGGCGACCTGCGGAGCGCTGCGAGGGCGCTGGCATTGCGCGTCTTGGAGAAAAAGAAAAGAGCGTCTGATCTGCTTGAGGCCTCATTTGCCGCTTCGGGCGGCGAGGTTTTGAGGATTCACGGCGATTATCATTTAGGGCAAGTCCTGTTTACAGGTGACGACTTTTTTATCATCGACTTCGAAGGGGAGCCGGCGAGGAGCCTTCCCGAGCGCCGAAGGAAGCAGAGCCCTTTGAAGGATATTGCCGGTATGGTCAGGTCTTTCCACTACGCTGCAAACTTTGCCCTGCGAGAGCTGGACGATAAAGAGAAGGATGTCGCGTCTTCACGGGCTAAAGCCTGGTATAGCACCGTTTGCGAGCTGTTTGTTTCCTCCTATCGCAAAACTACTCGCGAGGCGTCGTTCCTTCCGAAAGGAGATGGCGCCTTCGAGGCAATCTTAAAGGCCTTTCTCGTGGAGAAGGCCGCATATGAAATATGCTACGAATTGAATAACCGCCCCGATTGGGTGGAGATCCCCTTGGAGGGGATCGCGTCGATCTTAAGCCTCTAAGATCGACACCGGGCTTAGGGGCTGGGAGGGATTTGTATGAGAAATGAAATAGCTTGGACTTCGCCGTTAACCGATATGGATATATACCTGTTTAAGGAAGGCAACCACTTCCGCCTGTATGACAAAATGGGGGCCCACCCTTGTGAAGGCGGCGTGCGCTTCGCCGTGTGGGCGCCTAACGCCAGGCGCGTTTCTGTCGTAGGGGACTTCAACGGTTGGGATACAAGCGCTCATCCGTTAAACCCCAGGCTCGATGGATCTGGCATATGGGAGGGCTTCGTGGAGGGCATCAAGGTGGGAGCGCTTTATAAATATCACATCGTCTCAAACCGCGACGATTACGAAGTGCAGAAGGGCGACCCTTATGCCTTTTTCTGGGAGACCCCCCCTAAGACGGCATCGATCGTCTGGGATCTCGATTACAAGTGGAACGACGACGAGTGGATGAGAGAAAGGTACAAGCACAACGCGCTCGGCGCACCGATTTCTGTATATGAAGTGCATCTCGGGTCTTGGAGGCGCGTGCCGGAGGAGGGAAACAGGTTTTTGACCTATCGCGAGATGGCCTCTTATCTACCGGGTTACCTCAAAGAGACGGGCTTTACCCACGTAGAATTCTTGCCCGTTATGGAGCATCCCTTTTACGGCTCCTGGGGGTATCAGACCCTCGGTTATTTTGCGCCCACGAGCCGATACGGTACGCCGCAGGATTTCATGTATCTCGTGGACGTGCTTCACCAAAACGGCATAGGGGTGATCTTGGATTGGGTGCCGTCGCACTTCCCGAACGACGGCCACGGCCTCGTCTACTTCGACGGCACCCACCTTTACGAGCACGCCGACCCCAGGAAGGGATTTCATCCCGACTGGAAGAGTTGCATCTTCAATTACGGCAGGAACGAGGTGCGGGATTTTCTGATCTCAAGCGCTTTGTTTTGGCTCGACAAGTATCACGCCGATGGTTTGAGGGTGGATGCGGTGGCCTCTATGCTGTACCTCGACTACTCGAGGAAGGATGGGGAGTGGATCCCGAACCAGTACGGCGGCAGGGAAAACCTCGAGGCGATAGTCTTTTTGAAGCGCTTCAACGAAGAGGTCTATGGGAACTACCCCGACGTTCAGACTATAGCCGAGGAGTCGACCGCCTGGCCCATGGTTACGAGACCTGTTTATCTTGGTGGGCTGGGATTTGGCATGAAGTGGAACATGGGCTGGATGCACGACACGCTCGAATATTTTTCTAAAGACCCGATATTTCGCAAATACTATCATAATCAGTTAACGTTCAGCATCTGGTATGCATTTTATGAAAACTTCATCTTGCCGCTCTCTCACGACGAGGTCGTATACGGCAAGGGGTCGCTCCTTTCCAAGATGCCGGGCGACGAGGCGCAAAAGTTCGCAAATTTACGGGCGCTTTTGGGCTATCAATGGCTCCACCCCGGGAAGAAACTGCTCTTCATGGGGGGTGAGTTCGGTCAGTGGCGCGAGTGGGATCACGAGTCGAGCCTCGACTGGCACCTCTTGGACCACCTCGGCCATCAGGGAGTTAAGCGCTGGGTCTGCGACCTGAACCGCCTTTTGAAGGATACGGCGGCTCTCTACGAGCGCGATTTCGAGAACACAGGCTTTGAGTGGGTGGATTTTTCGGACTGGGAAAGCAGCGTCATAGCGTTTTTGCGCAAGGCGGGCGGCGAGGAGGTCCTTGTGGTATGCAATTTCACCCCTGTGCCTCGATATAACTACAGGGTGGGAGTCCCCAGGGGCGGCTTTTGGAGAGAGCTCTTGAACAGCGATTCACAGGAATACGGCGGTAGCGGCCACGGAAATTTGGGCGGCATCGAGGCCACGCCGGTGCCGATACATGGTAGGTTTTATTCGCTGGTGATGACACTTCCTCCGCTTTCTGTTACAGTCTTTAAGAGGGTTTAAACGATGATGGTAGGCTCTCGTTATCTCGGCGACGGCAAGTGCACCTTTTGCGTATGGGCTCCGCTCTGGGAGTCTGTGGATGTAAGGCTTCTGCGGCCTAAGGAGGTCGTCGTGCCAATGAAACGTCTTCCTTTCGGCTACTGGACCGCCGATGTGGAGGGGGTGTATGGGTGCGCGCGCTACCTCTACAGGCTCGGCGGCGAGGTCGAGAGGCCCGACCCGGCCTCGCACTTTCAGCCGCAGGGGGTGCATGGCCCCTCTCAAGTGGTGGATCATAAGGATTTTAATTGGGACGACGAGGACTGGCGCGGCATTCCCCTGGAAGAGATGATCCTCTACGAGCTCCACGTGGGCACTTTCACGCGCCAAGGGACCTTTGTATCCGCTGCAAATGAACTCGCCTACCTCAAGGATTTAGGCGTTAATGCCGTTTCGGTCATGCCCATAGCTCAATTTCCCGGAGAGCGCAATTGGGGCTATGACGGCGTGTATCCCTATGCCGTGCAAAGTTCCTACGGCGGCCCTTCGGGTTTTAAGGAGTTCGTAAAAGCCTGTCACGCACATGGGCTTGCTGTAGTTTTGGACGTGGTTTATAACCATTTGGGCCCTGAGGGAAATTATTTGGCCGACTTCGCTCCTTATTTCACCGATAAATATAAGACCCCCTGGGGCAGCGCCATAAACTTTGACGGCGCCTATAGCGACGAGGTTAGGAATTTTTTCATCGGAAATGCCATCCACTGGTTCTGCCATTATCACGTCGACGGCTTAAGGCTGGATGCCGTGCACGCTATATACGACGCAAGCGCCAAGCCCTTCCTCGAGGAGCTCGTCGAAGCGGTGGAGGAACTCTCGGAATCTTCGGGGAGGAAGCTCTACCTCATCGCCGAGAGCGACTTAAACGACGTAAAGGTCATAAGGCCCAGGGAGCTCGGTGGCTTTGGCATAGACGCCCAGTGGTGCGACGACTTTCACCACGCGCTCCATGCCTTGCTCACCGGCGAAAAGCACGGCTATTACGTCGATTTCGGGAAGGTGCCCCAACTTGCCAAGAGCTTCGAAGAGGGGTATGTATACACATGGGAGTATTCTGCTTTCAGAAGGCGCCACCACGGCAGCCCCTCTAAAGAAAGGCCCGCACATCAGTTCGTCGTCTTCTCCCAGAATCACGACCAAGTCGGAAACAGGGCCATGGGCGAACGCCTATCTGCTCTCGTTTCCTTTGAGGTCCTGAAGCTCGCCGCCGGGGCGGTGATACTGTCTCCCTACATACCGATGCTCTTTATGGGGGAAGAATATGGCGAGACTTCACCTTTTTTGTACTTCACCAGCCATTCTGACACTGACCTGATCGAGGCCGTGAGGAAAGGCCGCACCGAGGAGTTTGCGGGGTTCGATTGGCCTGTGGATGTGCCTGACCCGCAGGACGCATCTACCTTTGAGACCTCTAAACTTAAGCCACACCTTAGAGAAGAAAGGGTCCATCACGCACTCTTTCGTTATTACAGGGAGTTATTGCACCTCAGGAAGTCGACCCCGTCGCTTTCCCTGCCCATGAGAAACGTTGCGGTTTCCACAATAGGAGAGAGGGTCCTTTTGGTTCACAGACCCCACAAGATGGGGGGTTCGTTGCTGCTTCTGAATCTGTCTCCTGATCCTTTGGAAGTCGAAGCGACGTTGCCTCCCGGTGAGTGGGTTAAAGTGCTCGACTCGTCCGAAGAGGAGTGGTTAGGCCCTGGTGCGTCGCTTACCTGTTCTTTAAAAGGCAAAACCCGTGTATCGATGAGACCCTGGAACTTTGCCCTCTACAGAATCTCTTGACAAACAACAAGGAAGAGGGCAGGCGAATTCTGAATGAGCTGGACGTGCTACCTTAGGTGTTATGTCATCGCTCGATTATGTGGCCTTCGTGGCTCAAAACACATATCGCGCGCTCAAGATCTTTTTCTTTGACTAACAGGTAATCGGTATCGTAAGTAGAAACTGCAAAAATGCTCACCCCGGCCTTGGCTAAGGGCATGCTGAGCGAAGCGAGGACTCCGACACAAGAAAAATCCAAAGGCCCGTTAACCTTTAGGCATCGCCAACCTTTTTCGCACTTCGCATTTTTGGGAACGTCAAATTGTCGGCATACTATTGATAGCTCTTCAGGCGTTTTCGTAATCGAGACAAACTCGCCCGCCCACGCCCAGTCTGGGATCTCCGCGTCTTTGTCGAGGCGACAGACCATAAACACCTCTGGCAGGACCGAAATCTTAAGTTTCGCCTCGCGCACGCACTTCACCCGCCTTATCTTTAAGCAAACTCATCGCTTAGACTTTTTAAAGTGTCTTTTAAACTCTTTGCACGTTGCTGTTTTTATAGGCGCACATAAATGGGGGCTTTTAAACCCCCGTTTAGATGGATCAACGCGGTATATTCGTAAATTGCGCTAAATCTTGCGGCGCAAGCGCAAGCATATAACCTCACTTTGCGGTGCAACCCTTAAATGGGCACCTTTTGCGGAAATCCTCAGCAATTTCCTCGAACTTCGCCCACCGCACGCCTGGGTGACGGCTGATGTAATCGATCACGCGCTCAAGCATGAGCAACACTTGCGGCCTTCCGCTGACGTCTGGGTGGATGGTGATGGGAAATACAGCATAATCGTATTCACGGTAGACCCAATCGAACTGGTCGAGCCAGAGTTGTTCGATGTCTCGCGGGTTTACAAATCCGTGGCTGTTCGGTGAAGACTTTATAAACATCATGGGTGGCAGATCGTCGAGGTACCAGCTGGCGGAAAATTCGACAAGGTCAACCTCGTGCCCGTGTTCTAAAGGCTTCATCCACGTTTCCGCCGGCTTGGAGTAGTCGATCTTGGCCCAACGATAGCCCACCCTTGCGTAATAAGGTTGAAAATCGTGATATCCTTGGCTATGGTCGTAGCGGAAGCCATACTTTAAGAGCAACTCCGCTGTAACTGCCGACATTTCCCACCAAGGTGCAGTATAGCCTCTCGGTCGCTTGCCGGTGAGTTTTTCGATCAGCTCTATTGATTTGACCAATATTGCCTCTTCTTGCTCGGGTGTCATTTGTACAGGATTTTCATGCGAGTAGCCATGTGCGCCGACCTCATGTCCAGCGTCAACGATCATTTTCATTTGATCTGGAAAGGATTCGATAGAATGGCCGGGTATGAACCATGTTGCTTTAAGCCCGTAACGGTCAAAAAGTTTGAGAAGGCGTGGAACGCCAACTTCAGCGGCGAAGACTCCACGGGAAATGTCAAAGGGCGAATCTTCCCCGCCGTAGGAGCCTAACCATCCTGCCACTGCGTCCACATCTACGCCAAAGCCTACAAAAATCTCCTTGGACATTATCCTTCCCCCCCTTATTTATAGGATTTAACATTATTTTACTACAGGTTCTGCTTGTTCTTGCTGCCATACGAGCATGGTAGGCACTATAGCGAGAAAATATACTGTGCGAATATGCCGCGATGTTATATCATATTTTGACCTATTTAGAGATTATTTGCATCGAAGGTGTGTATATATTCTTGCACGCCTCCTCTTCCCACGCCAGCCCGCAACAAGAGCTCAAGCAACATGCGAAGTTTCACTCCGTCAAGCCAACTGCCATCTATCACCCCACGGGCAAAAAGGTCCATTTCCGAGCCCGAAAACCCGTATGTTTCTCGAAGGACTCGACCGTTTCGCGTGCGCGAAGATAGCACCACCGGCATCTGTCCGGCTAATTCAGCCACTATCGGCACCATCTTAGCAGGCACATGACCTCCGCCTAAAGCCTCAAGGACTAATCCCTTGTACCCCAAACAAGGAAGCTTTTCTAACATCCGTCCGTCATCGCCCATCACAACTTTATATAGCGCCGATAGGTTGCCTGGGTTAGTGGCTATAGGTCTTGGCAATTCCGGCACCCGCTTAAGCCTGACTAATATATAGGGCTTTCTTTCTGCCACCCA
>NZ_JADEVE010000092.1 GCF_016125955.1 Acetomicrobium sp. S15 = DSM 107314
CTTCCTTGCAACAAAGATAAGGAGATTAGGGAAAGAGAGTGCAGCTGACATAATAGAAGCTACTTATGGTAGTGCCGCTCGTTTAATTGCCAGCATCATTATGATGATTGCATATTTATGCATTCTCTCATATCAATTCACAGGGGTGGCTTTCGTATTAAATGCAACGCTTGGGGTATCTGTTCCGGCAGGAACGATAATAGCGCTTATCGTTATAACGCCCGGTCGCCGGATCTAAAAGATGGCAGGCAGCCATGTGAGCTTCTCCTCTTGACAGAGCCGCGATACCGCCGAGGCTTCCGACGTTTCTGATTGCAAGGTCGGC
>NZ_JADEVE010000093.1 GCF_016125955.1 Acetomicrobium sp. S15 = DSM 107314
GGGGGGGAGTCTTATGACGCATACGTTGCATCGCATAGGTCGGTGGAGTGATTTATCGCAGGACTTCGTGTTTTTGATGATGCCGGCAAAAGATATCAACGTGAAAGGTTCTGCCGAAAAGCTGCGAACGTTTTTACGAGGGGGGGAAATACCCCCTTTTTTATTTTTCAAACGGCGGCATGAGATTATTCAAAACAAGCCTTTCCCAACTAAATGAATTATAATGCCAAGGCCGCCTTCGGAAGGGGACAATTTCACCTTTCGCCCAGGAGGGAATGCGTGGCGTTTTTTGCCGTGGCCGGGGCGGCCCTTTTCCAGCGCGGATGGGTTCAGGCCACAGCGGCGTGTTCTGGGGTATGTCCGCCGCTTGCGGCCGTAAAGTTGGCGATT
>NZ_JADEVE010000094.1 GCF_016125955.1 Acetomicrobium sp. S15 = DSM 107314
CTTCCCCTGCCCCATTAGGCTTTTAAAGATTCAAATAAGATATGAGAATGGATAAAAACAACATCGAAGTAAATATAAAACATCAACATCCACATTGTAAAGCCCTGACTTCAATCTATTGAAGGGTAAGCCCGCCTGAAACAAGATATCTTCGACATGCCAAAGCTCGACGACGTCCGCTGCCTGCTCAAAGCGGCCTCCCCACACTAATTATGGTGGCGCTGCTAAATGGTTTTAAGTGTGAGGAGTGTAGCTGTTTTACACCTTATAAGACTATCCTTTGCCCCAAATGTAGCTCATCCAATAT
>NZ_JADEVE010000095.1 GCF_016125955.1 Acetomicrobium sp. S15 = DSM 107314
AGGATCACATCGACGCCGAGGGGAAATTCCTCGTTTGCCTCGTGAACGAGAGCGAGGTTCTCGGGGAAAAGCCCGCAGATAGCAAAGCCTCTTTTCTCTGGCACCCCCGGTCCCTCTACAACGACATAGGTATCTACATCCATTCCGCTCGAGGCCGTAACCTTTGGAGGACATGTCATCGTCATTTCAGGGTCTACGAGGGCCACCTTGGCGTAGTTGAAGGGGCTCTGGATGCCGAACATTTTGAGCTCTGGCAGGACGATACATCTTTGAGCGTCGGATACGACGCCGAGCTTGAAACTCCTCTTAAGCCGGGTGAGCGCTTCAAATACGCGAGGGTAAAGCC
>NZ_JADEVE010000096.1 GCF_016125955.1 Acetomicrobium sp. S15 = DSM 107314
TATAAAGATGGAAGTGTTGTTGTCCCTAATCTTCCACAACCTATAAGGTTGACACCACAACAATTAGAAGAAAAAAAAGCAAAAGGGTTTTGTTACAGTTGTGATAGCAAATACACTAAAGGTCATAAGTGTGCTGAGAAGAAATTATTCTACATAGATTGTGAAGAGGAAGAAGAAAAGGAGCAAGAAAGGTCAAAAGAAGAGGATATACTCCAGAAACAAAGCCTAGATAAAGAAGAAATGAATCTGACCATATCTTGTAATGCATTGGCAGGAATTACCACTCCTCAAACCATCAAGATAGAAGGACAAATCAAGAAGAAAAAGGTAATAGTGTTGATTGATTCAGGA
>NZ_JADEVE010000097.1 GCF_016125955.1 Acetomicrobium sp. S15 = DSM 107314
CACGAGGTCTCGCGCCGTCGCAGTCGAGAGATCTGGCACCGTGGTCATCCTGTCTTTCGCTATTCGCTCCATGCGGAGCAAACCTATGCGGATCTGATTCTGAAGGAGCTCGCCCACGGAACGCACACGGCGGTTGCCGAACCTCACGTGGAGCGTCACGACGAAGGGCACGCCGGCCATCTTCGAGGCCAACAGGGCAACCCAGGCCGGGACGCGGGAGTGGGCGTGTATCAGGTCGTAACCATTGCGCCTGGCCACCGCCGCTATCC
>NZ_JADEVE010000098.1 GCF_016125955.1 Acetomicrobium sp. S15 = DSM 107314
CTGAGTATTGTCTATGCCCCAGCTGACCCGGTATCAAGTGACCGAAGAGGGCATACCCCAGAAAAAACAGCGCCACCAACACCAGCGTCCACCCCATGGTCCTTCGTGCTGCCTCCAACATGGCATCCCTCGCAGATTTCGCCTCTCCCGCCACGGAAGCCGGTATATCTGAGAAAACAAGTTCCGAACCCTGCTCGTCTTTATAAAAGACGGCCATAACCGTCTCCCCTCTCTGATGCGCCACCGTCGTATCTTTCACCAGCTCTTCATGCTGGAGGAAGACGTAAAGCAGTGAAACGCCAGCTCCGCCTACGATTGCAACTA
>NZ_JADEVE010000099.1 GCF_016125955.1 Acetomicrobium sp. S15 = DSM 107314
CCACAAAAGCTTGACCGACCAAACGATACGCCATTTACCTGCGGTTCGCCTATTAAAAAAAATTGATATGATCTACGGGCTTCCCCTTTCGTACCATATCGCTGACCATTTCAAAGGCCTGCTTATAACGCATATCATAGAAATCAGCGGGGGAAAGCCCCTCAACGGCCACGATCAGCGCATCTTGATAAAATAGGCATTTTCAGCAATCCGCGCTGCATCGAGAAAGAAGGGTATGCCGTATTTGCGGGCGACTTGCGAGACGTCCCTGATGTTTTGAAGGCTGACGGGCTGCCCGCCTCCCGATTTAGTTGTAACGCTGACCATTATCAGGGGGATATTTTCATTGCCGTACTGTTTTATTACAGACAATAACTTACCTATTTCTACGT
>NZ_JADEVE010000100.1 GCF_016125955.1 Acetomicrobium sp. S15 = DSM 107314
CGTAATAATGCGTTATTCCATGTTCGCGGGCGAATCCTCTAAGAAGCTTTGAATTTGAGGCCGATTGCACGTCTTTGTTTGGCGTAAAGTGATCGGGCACCAGGGCTATTTTGTCTTTATCGAACACGGTTTTTGCACCACCTCTACAAGGATATACCCATAGATGACCTGGTCTTCAACGAGTATTGGTATCAAAACGCCGCCATACTTCAGGCCGCGGTCTTCGTGGCTCGTCACCCTACTGGTTCTCAGTACGCTGATTTTTTTTCTGTTTCGCATACTACCCGGCGACCCGTTATCCATGTTCATCGACGCGGCATTACCGGTAGAAGTCGTGTGCTCATGGCCAGGTCAATACATCCTGAGAGCAGGCAGGCCGTAAGATCCTATGTGACGTTCAGAGATATGGAAGTAGAGGAGTTCGGCTACGTAAACGGACATGCGAATATAGAGGGGAGGTTTATTCGCGCGGCGGCCATAAGCATGGCCGCAGGGGACTTGTCGCAGGAGGCCAAAAACACCGCCCCGTCAAAGAGGTCTATGTGGCCACCTATCATAGTCTCTATTTCCGCGGCCATGAGCT
>NZ_JADEVE010000101.1 GCF_016125955.1 Acetomicrobium sp. S15 = DSM 107314
AACCTATTGAGGCCGGACGATGTTGTAATCTCGGTATCTTGCGGTCAGTTCGGTCTCCGTTTCAGGGAGATGGCGAGCAGGATGGACTGTCAAATTGTCTCGGTAGATGTGCCGTGGGGGGAGGCGGTTGCCCCCGAAGCAGAGCTTGAGGTAGTTGGCATAAGGCCGGGGGAGAAGCTGCACGAATGCCTCTTAACGGAAGAAGAGTCGCGCCACGCCGTGGAATACGACGACAGTTTCGTAATAGAGCCTGAGCGACCTCGGCTATCTTTTAGCCGCCTGCGATCTGAAAGTAGCCGTGGCTGGGAATATAGGCAACCCTTTGGCCGATTTTGCCTTTACTCCCTACGACTATATAGTCATCGAACTATCAAGCTTTCAGCTACACTG
>NZ_JADEVE010000102.1 GCF_016125955.1 Acetomicrobium sp. S15 = DSM 107314
CTATCGGAATCGGTTGAAACTTTTGGGAGTGGCCTAAATGTATGATAAATTGCTGAGAAAATAGTAAAGGCCGTGAGGCGTGAAAAGTGATGAGTGATCAGTAATGAGTGATGAGTGATCAGTGATGAGTTGAAAATGTGAAAATGAGTGTGAGTGTGAGTGTAGGACGTAATATGTGAAGAGTCTGCTGAAAAACCTACATTATAACTACACTATTAACAATACAACTTGCAAAATACATAGGCGTCGTCTTAATTCTCCTTTGCTATTTAAACAAGCTAAGGACAAATGAAAGCGAATTTAGCGACTTTTTCAGCGGTCTCGTGAAATGTGATGAGTCATGCATTAGTGTCATGCGGTATTGTAATCGCATTGAGCAGGACATGGTTTACCTGTATATTATTGAGGTTTGGACCTTCTATGAGAAGGTGGATTAAGAGACTTGTGCGAAAATTTGATATGCTATTAAGGCTTGAGGAGTGAGGAAATGAAATTTACTGCTGTTATAACAAAAGAGGGGAAATTTTATGTTGCCCATTGTATAGAGCTTGGCGTTGTAAGCCAGGGAAAAACGATAGAGGAGGCTCAGACAAATCTCAAGGAAGCTGTCGAATTATATATAGATAGCTTCGGAAGCGAAGACTTCCCTGAGGATAAATATGAAGTGATCCTGTATCCCTTTGAAGTTGCTATTGGTGAATAAACTACCAGCCTTATCTAGAGAAGATTTAATCAAAGCTCTCAAAAGAGGCGGGTTTCAAGTAATTCGTCAAAAAAGGAAGTCACGTAAGTCTTCAAAAGGGGCCATATAAAACCAATTGTGCCCTTACATGAAGAACTGGCAAAGGGAACACTTTTGGGTATCCTGAGACAATGTGGATTGTCAAAAGGTGACTTAAGCAAGCTATTAGCTAAACAATAAGACATGATAGATGTACTGCACCTATCTTCTGTTTTGTGGTTAATGAAGGTGACCAAAGATGAAGGGTAGGGAAATGACCCCCAGTAGAAATTAGGAGCCGCGGATTAAAAGCCCTGGCTGAGGCTCTTGGACCTGTTGGAATGGTGCGTTTTCTCCAGCAACTTGATACCGGAAGTGGCGATTACACACGAGAAAGAGAGCAGTGGCTAAGGCAAGCTACAGTTCAACAAGTTGTGGAGAAAATCAAGAGATCCCAAAATGAACGGGCGGTTGAAGATGTGAGGCGGACATGTGAGACTGAGAAGTGATGAGTGGCGAGTGGAAGATGTGAAAGTGGATGTGAGTGTGGAAGTGAAAGTGAGTGATGAGTGAGATCTAAAGAGAAAAAACGGGAAGTGTAAAAGAGAAGACAAAAAGTTAGTAGAGGCTAAGAAACAGGAAAAGCAAAGACATATGACCTCTATACTATGCGTAAGAAATGGAGGTGATATGGTATGGGAATAGCTGCGGATTACCGTGGACCTTCGGGAAAGATCTTGCCCGGGGCTAAGATGAGCGCTGCCGAAATCATAGAAAAATTACGCCCGCTGTTTGCGCAGCAAAAAGAGGTGGTCTTAGCATATCTTTTCGGCTCTTATGCCCGCGGTAAAGTGCGGGAAACCTCAGACATCGATGTAGCTGTTCTCCTCGAGTCCGATGTAAAAGGCGAGAAGCTTTGCGACGCGTACCGGGATATTTTTCTATTGATATGTGAAGCTTTGAATACTGAGCGTTTCGACCTCGTCTTGCTGAATCGAGCGCCTCTTTCTTTGAGGTTTGAGATCGTTTCCCGGGGAAAGCTTATTTATGCTCGGGACGAGGAGATACTGAACGGCTTCGAGATCGATGTTATACGCAAATATCAGGACACGGCCCACTTAAGAAGAGTGCAGGATCAATACTTGAAAGAGAGGGCTCGCGAATGGTATTCAAAAGAGAGAGCGTCAGCGCCCGCTTAAGGAAACTTGAGGAAGTGCTGGAAAAACTGCGCGGGAAAGAAGCCGTTTCCCTTGAGGAGTATAGAAATAATAATGTGGATCTACAGTGGTCGATCGAACGGGGATTAGAAGTGGCTTCATCGTTAATTTTGGACATAGGAAATCACATCCTGGCCGGTGTCTTTCAAATTTCCGTAGATGAATACGAGCAAATTTTGAACGAGCTCAAGCAGCAGAAGGTCATCAGTGAGGAGCTTTATCGAGAACTGCATGGCTTGGGAGGCTTTAGAAACATCCTGGTCCATGGGTATTTAGATCTGGACCATGATTTGGTGTATGCCCACTACAGAAAGGCGCTGCGGGTCTTTCCAAAGTTCGTTTTTGAGATTGCGGAGTGGCTTGAAGAGCATGGTGAGGGCTAAAGCGCTGGGCAAGGCGGTAGGTATGATAGGTAAGATGTGATATGTGAAACGTGAAAGTGAATGTGAGTGTGGAAGTGAGTGATGAGTGATCAGTGATGAGTGAAGAGTGAAAAATGTGCATGCGAGTGTATGATTGTAAAAAGTAGAACAAGGATTAGGGCAGGCTAAGAAACACAAAAAGTAAAGACCTGACCCCAAGGGTGCTTTTGAGTGGTGGGGCTGGTTTTATAGGCAGCCACCTTGCCAGGGCGCTGATCGAATTGGGAAG
>NZ_JADEVE010000103.1 GCF_016125955.1 Acetomicrobium sp. S15 = DSM 107314
CGACTACCAGAGGAACATGCTGGAGGGTCGCTTCCCTCTATTCTTGAGTGTGGAGGGGTTAGACGGCATCGGGACCAATGTGGACTTGTTATACATGCTGCACCATTACGGCGTCCGCTCCGGCCTCTTTCATGAGGAGCACGTCATCCCTGCTCTTTATGCCACTCTCTGCTATGATGCATCTCTTTGTATCTGGCTCCAATGCGCGCAGTTTCCGGATGAGGCAGTGGCACCCCCCTTCGTAAAGCCGATCTGGCTCGCCAAGGATGCCCCTCCCAGTCTGCACCTGATGATAACAAAGGAGCAACTCGAAAGGCGTTTCCTTTGGGAAT
>NZ_JADEVE010000104.1 GCF_016125955.1 Acetomicrobium sp. S15 = DSM 107314
TTCCAGAAAGATCGAGCTCCGGATAGAGCTTTCCCGAGGCCTCAAGCACGGCTCCGCCCATCCTCACTGTGTCTTTTTCTAAAACGATGGTGCCTTTGTCTATCCTGACCCTTCCCTCCTCCTCGACCTCTATATCCGAACGCATCATTGCCTCTTTTTCCACGTCTTTGAGACTTCGGCTGATAGGCCTGCCCCTCACGAAGGGTATTACGCAATAGGCGCAGAAGCGATCGCAGCCGTCCTGAACCTTCAAGAAGGCCCGAGCGGATGGTGGCCGTCGATTTGGCCGCCGTGCGGCTGGCTTTGTATGAGGGCGTGATCGCTAGGCTGGTCCCGCTGCCTGTGGCTATATCCGAGGCTGTGGATCTGGCTAAGAAATACGGCAC
>NZ_JADEVE010000105.1 GCF_016125955.1 Acetomicrobium sp. S15 = DSM 107314
TCCTAAGCTTTCGTCCCCTCGGGAGAGATGCCAATTCTGACAGACAGGACAGGTCATATTGCACCCTACCGTGCCCAAGGAGAGAATCTGCGTGCCTGGGCGCCAGTGGTAAAGGGGTTTCTTTTCCACAGGATCGAACTCTCCATCACGTTATGTTTGTCTACAGAGGTAACCTTCCTGCGGCGCCGCCTGGCCAACTTGAAAGCCACATGCGCAACCCTCCTAACCTCAGGGACAGTATGAGGTAGAAAAAGCTGGTCTGGACCTCGCACAAAGAGAGTTGAAACAAGCCCAGGCCAGATTGGAACAGCTGTTGATCGTCAAGAATTACCATAAGGTCGCCGCCCC
>NZ_JADEVE010000106.1 GCF_016125955.1 Acetomicrobium sp. S15 = DSM 107314
ATGGGATGAATTCATCTTTGGCGGCGATAGCGGTTTTAAATGGAGCGCTGTCCTTGTCCCTTTTATAAGCCACTCAGACGGTGCGCGGGTGATCTTGGTTAAGCGTCCAGACAACCTCAGAGTCCACGGTGGCGAGATTTAGATCAGGTCATATTGGGCTTGTGGAACGCACAAATGAAACTACTATTCGTGGCAAAGCCAAACTCTCTCAGCTATATTCGCTTTCTATTCCGCAAATGGTTGGCCGTCCTCAAACAATCACGAGACTT
>NZ_JADEVE010000107.1 GCF_016125955.1 Acetomicrobium sp. S15 = DSM 107314
CATGGCTACGTAAAATGGAAACATGGCCTTTGTCACTTGTTCAATCTTGCGCTTACCCACAACGCACCCTACAAAAAGTGCATTTCCCACAGGAGGTGTACACAGCCCTATTCCTAAGATCATCATCATCGTATTAACTGGCATGATAATTTCATCACCTGCCATAGCCACAATGGAAGCAGCCGATGCCGCCATTCCGTCCACATAGATCGTCACCGTTGCAGGATGATACTTCAGAAGGGTATATATCGCATGGGCCGACATCACATTTCCGCCTGGAGAATTAATCCTGACTTTTATTTTTTGGACATTGCCGATGGCCCTGAGTTCTTCCGCAAAGCG
>NZ_JADEVE010000108.1 GCF_016125955.1 Acetomicrobium sp. S15 = DSM 107314
AATCTAATCCTGGGTAGCGGGCTTTAGTTATACATGTGCCTTGCTATTTTTTACCTATACCGGTTTATTCCCACTGCCTCAGCCATATCTTCACCTCCTCGCTATAATTGCATAATTTCCATCGTGGCTCTTGGTCCTGCATCACCTACGGTCCAGGAACCATCAATAGAAACATTGTCATATCCGACCAGAATGCCTCCCACCGGCGCAATATACTGACTATTGATTGACAAATTCCCGAAACTTCTGAGCGGATCAAGCCGTACGTACCATGACCCGTTAGCGGTTATCCCACACGGTGAGGCCGCCCCAATCCAGGCACCATCGGCAATCTGGCCATTGATGAGCAGATCGGCCAAGGTTTGTGGAGT
>NZ_JADEVE010000109.1 GCF_016125955.1 Acetomicrobium sp. S15 = DSM 107314
TGATCGCGACGCGGTCGCACAAGATGTCCGCCTCTTCCAGGTAATGGGTGGTCAAAAATATCGTCATACCTTGATCGTGCAACTCTCTGATAGTCTTTCTCAAAGAGCGCGCCGCCATGGAGCCGAATTCCACCTGAACGAGCGCGTGGTGGAACTTATAAAGCTCGGCGACAGGGTGCGGTCGGTGCGCACGAATAAGGGCGATTACGGCACCGACGTGGTGATATCTGCAGACACGTACAAAGCGCAAGTGGCCGAAGCCGCCGTAGAAGCCGGCGCAGATATGATAAACGACATATCGGGGCTGGGTTTCGATCCCGATATGCCATC
>NZ_JADEVE010000110.1 GCF_016125955.1 Acetomicrobium sp. S15 = DSM 107314
AATGGCAAAGCGCAGAGGGGGAAGGACGAATCGGGAGACATATCCGATCGGATTAGTGCCGGGGCCGGTTTCGGTGCCAAAGGAGATCAGAGGCGTTTACTTCGCAGACTTCGGCAGCGCCGACCTTGAAAAAAGCGTTCCCCGAGATCTCCAAAGTAGCGCGGGCATAAAACGAGGGTAATTGCAGAAAGGCATGGCAGGCTACATTCGCAATAAAGAGGCAGAGACCATTCCCACCCAGCGATGCCTCTGGCAAGCCCGCTCCTTTATCCTCCACTACCTCCACTACCTCCACTGACCCCTAAACATGTCAATCTCAAGTTTAGGTTGTACGTTAAGGCTGATTTAGAGGTGCC
>NZ_JADEVE010000111.1 GCF_016125955.1 Acetomicrobium sp. S15 = DSM 107314
GCTCATCTTTTGCCTCTCACCTACGCCATAAAAGGGTTTAGGGGAGCCTCAGGTCTCAGCCAAGGCGCCCCAATAGCCCTTCATGCTACGGTTCTAATGGCGTTCTTTCTGCTCTTTCGGATTTGCCGCTGAAACAGAGCATAGGCGTTACAGGTTCGGTTGACCAGTTCGGGAATGTGCAGCCCATCGGCGGCGTCAACGAAAAAATCGAAGGTTTCTTCAAGAGATAGAGGAAGGAATTGAGGTGACGGAGGGGTGCTTAGAGAGCTTTCCTCCAACCTCAGATAGCCTGACCATCTTGGATCGGGTACTTAAAGCCCTTGAGGAGCC
>NZ_JADEVE010000112.1 GCF_016125955.1 Acetomicrobium sp. S15 = DSM 107314
GGGCGAAAAGATGCTCTACGGCGGGACGCCCTGTGGCTTTTTGATCGAGGTGGAGGGGAAGAAGCTCTACCATGCTGGCGATACGGGGCTGACAGTGGAGATGCAGCTTTTGGCCGATGAGGGTATCGATGTGGCGCTCCGCCCCTCTGGCCAGATGCCTTGAAACTATATATTGGATCCTGGCATCTATGGTCACCTGCACGCTACCCCTTCCATGCGACATCAAATGAGACGGCAGTACATCCAAAAGATTGCCAGCAGCCAGGACAAGAGCACCGACCCTCCCCATGTGCGCCTTTCTCCCCCCATTTGCTTTAATTCAAGGCAACAAGTCCACACAATAAGTTTACAAGCTAACCCTCGCTTCGCAGCACAATTTCTACAAAGTGCCGCGCAA
>NZ_JADEVE010000113.1 GCF_016125955.1 Acetomicrobium sp. S15 = DSM 107314
GATGGAGCTGTCGTCGTGGATGTGGGAATAACGCGGACGCAGTCGGGACTTATCGGTGACGTGGATTTCGATGCCGTCAAGGAAATGGCTTCCTACATAACGCCCGTCCCTGGCGGCAGGGCTCGAGGCGATGGGGTTAAAACTCTTGGTGGATGAACCGTACAGGCTACCTTCGCTCATAACCGTGAGAGTCCCCGAGGGACTAGACGAGGCTGCATTGAGATACCAGGACACGCCGCTCGCCAAGGCGAGCGCAATCACAACAGGAACGAAGACGTTGGTCACCCGATCTGCCAGCGCCTGAATCGGAATTTTAGCGCCCTGCGCCGCC
>NZ_JADEVE010000114.1 GCF_016125955.1 Acetomicrobium sp. S15 = DSM 107314
ACTAAAGTAAAACAAGATTGACCAGTAAAATTGCGATGGCATATATTGCGTGTATAAACTTTGTTTGCATAGATTATCAGATAGCATTTCAAATAGCGCGTGAGCCTTTTGCTTTGTATTATAGCATAGCTCCTCAAGATGCTGCGCCTGGTGAGGTATCGCCGCGATGGGAAGATGGTCTATTACTCTTTGGACGACGAGCATGTCCTGAGCCTGATCCGAGAGGCTCAGGCTCACTTCGCGGAGCAGAGATAGACGTATTGCTGTTTTCCTTATTGGGAGCGCGCATGACGAGCTCGAGGTCATACAAAGGGATCCCTATACGGGAGTGATCGGCTATCCGAGCGTCGAGCCCCCTCTGAAAGAGCTTCACGTTGACCATTTCCCTGATGAG
>NZ_JADEVE010000115.1 GCF_016125955.1 Acetomicrobium sp. S15 = DSM 107314
CAGTCTGAATCTCCCAAATATGCTGAGCTTGTCGCGCATTTTCCTTGCGCCGTTGATCATGGTCATCCTCACGCTCAGGATAAATTCCCCCGTGCGCGGGCTTGCGCCGTTGGGCTTAGACGTAGGGTATGGCGATCTGGGCTGTTTCCCTCTCGACCGTGAAGCTTCTCCCACACGGTCTTGCTCCCGAGGATCCAGTGACGGCATTCGCAGTTTGGTTGAAATCGGTAGGGCCACAACCCCCCTCATCCATCCAGAGCTCTACCTCC
>NZ_JADEVE010000116.1 GCF_016125955.1 Acetomicrobium sp. S15 = DSM 107314
AGTGCTCCTAAAAGCTGGCAACGATGCCGAAGAGTGGATAAGGAGCGCCATAGCTGATTCCGAAAATGAGGCGCAGCGCTTTCTCGAAGAATACGGCCTGCAAATTACGACGCTAACTCCTGAGGAGCACAAAGCCTTTGGACAAGCCTTGAGGAACAGCGACCCCCTCGATATTGCCGGAAAGACGGAGGAGCTATCTGTGCGTATAAGCGAGAGGCATTCCGGCGCCGTAGTAGAGGAGTTGCAAAACTTCATCGAGGGTTTGGCCG
>NZ_JADEVE010000117.1 GCF_016125955.1 Acetomicrobium sp. S15 = DSM 107314
CTCTCTTTCATCTACTACAGATCCTTCATCAGTGCTTGCGATTACCGCCACGCCCGAGGCAGAAATAAACAGCTATGAAATCGAGGTATTACAAAAGGCCACAGCAGAGATGCGCATCCTGGTGATAAAGACAGGGGAGACTGAACTCCTCGTCGATTCGCCTAAAGAAGCGATCTCCCTGGGCGAGGCTTTTCGCTCAGGCGTTATACTGTCCAGACTTTTCCGTAGTCAACCCGCTCTTCTTCGGGATGGGCTTTCTTATACAGCCTCATACGTATGGCATCGGGCGATATCACATCGACATCGCCCAAGGCGACTTTGAGCCTCCG
>NZ_JADEVE010000118.1 GCF_016125955.1 Acetomicrobium sp. S15 = DSM 107314
CATGGACACCCTCAAAGTGTATAGGATAATATCCAAAAAGGGAGGATGAAGAACTCTCTCATGGGAGCACAATAGGAGGATGCAGCTATGAAACAGAGGAAATGGACGGCAGAAGAAAAGTTTGCAATCGTGATAGAAGGCCTCAAGGGTCAAAAAACAGTGTCTGAAATATGCAGAGATCACGCCCTAAGCCAGACTGTCTATTACAAGTGGCGCGATGCGTTCTTGGAAGGTGGCAAAATGCCTTGGCAAGGGGAAGCGCGTCTCGCGATCAAGCTCTTACTGCTTAAGATCTCAGAGATTGCAAAAGATCATCAGAAAACAGGCCATACAGATCGAGATATTAAAAAAACGGAAGAGCTATCTACGACAAGGTAGAAGCTGTGAATAGTCTTAAAGGAGCAGGCTACAGCGTAAAAGCAGCTTGTGAAACCCTAGGTGTTCCACGCAGCAGCTATTACGCATCATTGCAGCGCAATCCTACGGCCGAAGGGACAGAGGAACACGAAAATACCATAGGTAACGACGGCAGCGCTGGGAACGATAGGCTGAGGCTGCTTGAAGAGATAAAAGCAATTAAAGTAAATCATCCCTTTTGGGGTTACAGGCGAGTTACGGCGTACTTAAGACACCGTAAGGGCATAAATGTAAATTGGAGTTGCCCCACTTTACTGGACACTTTCAAGCTTAGTCTTTAAGCTGTTTCTGACTTTTCGTGTTCGTCAAACCACCTCCGCTCAAATTCATCTGGGCTTAAGCACCAGAGCGTCGAATGCCGCCTAATCTTATGCAACCTACCTCGATGCACTCGAAGACGGCGTTTTTAAGCTCTCCTCGCCTTGGCCAACTGTTCCTGCCCGAGCAATCTAGCCTTGAGTGTAGCGTAAAAGCTTTCAGCTACTGCAAGTACAAGCGCATCTCCGACAAAGCCCATGGAGCCCAATAGAGGTGCCTCCTTCACCCTATCGGTGAAGACGATAGAGGTATATTGAAAACCTCGAGGTCTTGAGTGGTGAATCACCCCTCTATGATGGCGTCTGCGTTTAATTGCTATACCTGAGGCGCCTACGGCCAATTCAGACGTTATACGGCTCCCTCAAGAAGCAACCGATTACCTTTCTTAAAGAAGGCATCTAACAGTACAGCCAAATATAGCCAGCCCTCGCTCGTGGGGTGTTGCGTTATGTCGCCTACCCAGAGTGTATTGGGCGCATCTGCCTCGAAGTTTCTCTCGACGAGGTCAGGGTAGATAGGACGTTTGGGGACATTTGTTGGTACATCCTTGACGCTTACTATGTGTGTGTCTTTTATTCCTGCCTCTTGCATGAGTCTGG
>NZ_JADEVE010000119.1 GCF_016125955.1 Acetomicrobium sp. S15 = DSM 107314
AAGTGACGATAAATCCTGGAGAGTGGGTCTCCGTGGGAACTGGCTTATGCATTGAACTTCCATCGGGTTACGAAGGGCAAGTCCGTCCCCGCAGTGGGCTCGCTTTGAAGTGGGGAGTAAAACCGGAGGATGTGTTCTCGATACTTGAGAAGTGGATCCTGCGAGATGGCTTCGACATAGTGATCGACATGGAGCGTTCCAAGGTATTATCGCTGAAATAGTTATATCTATGATCCGCAAATCTACAAGGTTGAATTTGAGTAAGACCATAAAGGCGCTTGAGAATGGTGCGAGAAATGTGCTAACCGTTGCGATTGCCTGTGCGACCGTGGGT
>NZ_JADEVE010000120.1 GCF_016125955.1 Acetomicrobium sp. S15 = DSM 107314
CTATAACATGAGTCCCGTCAAGGTGCCGCCCGGAGAGTATTTTATGATGGGCGATAATCGCCCTAATTCTCAGGACAGCCGCTTTTGGGGTTTTGTCCCGAAGGGTTTTCTGAGAGGCTGGATCCATCAGCGCGTTGTCCGGCTCGCGGAAAAAGCGGGGCTTGAGCAATGATGGCGCGTACGACAGAAGATATCCTGCAGGATATTTTGAAGGAACTTCAGGGCATGAATGAGCGTCTTTGCGCACTGGAACCTGCATGACATTCGGATAAAGATAGGTGACGGAGCGGAAGTTTGTGAGCGCTTTCCCCTCGAAGGGACCGAGGCCATTAAAGGCATCATAAGCCACGCCGGCTTGGACGACTC
>NZ_JADEVE010000121.1 GCF_016125955.1 Acetomicrobium sp. S15 = DSM 107314
GTCATTTCGATACCGAGGGGTTATAGCGCAGCGCTCGTATGGGCTCCGGCTGCCATAGGGAAGTGCTCCTCCTGTTTTATGGTTGTAGATGGCATGCCAAACGTCAGGACCTGCATCACGCCCCTACGTGAGGGGATGCAAGTGGAAACTCACCACGCCTGAGAGTTCTGCGCCGCTCCTGGCGAGCTCTAAGACCGTTCCGCCTCCAAAACAGTAGCCTATGGCTGCTACTGTAGCTGGATCTACGAGCGGATGCTTTTTTAGCGTCGCGTAATAGGCGGAGTAATTGCCATCCTGAAGGCACGATAAAAGCTCTTCTGAGATCGGCGTCGGGACTCCTTCGAGCGCGGTGGCGATCACATTCGCATCTCCG
>NZ_JADEVE010000122.1 GCF_016125955.1 Acetomicrobium sp. S15 = DSM 107314
ATATGGGGAAAGTAATACCATATCAAGGATCTCCTAAAAAAGTTATATAATAGGGAATTATAAAAATTGAATATATGGAAGATTATGTACGTCATAAACAAGCCCAGAAGGGGTATATAAAAAGGAGGGCAGGGAAATGAAAAGAGAAACAAAGGTATTACTGTTATGCCTAATTATTATTATGATCTATCGCCTTACCTATATCATGAAGCAAGCCTGCCCTTCTGGCCGTGCTTTCCTCCACTCCCAGTTCGGCCGCCATAAGGCCTGCAACCTCAAAGTAGAAAGTTCACGCCTTTGCGTAGACGACTTCGCCGCCGGAGATGGTGAGATCCACCTTCATGTCTTTCACTTCTTCTATTGGCATTTTGACGATATCTCCG
>NZ_JADEVE010000123.1 GCF_016125955.1 Acetomicrobium sp. S15 = DSM 107314
GTGCTTTACGGCAAGTTCCGCAATAAGATCGAGGTCCGAGGACGGCAGCACGCCTCCCGTCGGATTTTGCGGCGTATTTATGATTATCATCTTTGTCTTAGGAGTTATGAGCGCTTCGAGCTCTTTAGGATCGAAGCTGAAGGCCCTCTCTTCCTTCAGCGGAAGAGGCACCGGCACGGCTCCCAC
Organism: Acetomicrobium sp. S15 = DSM 107314; assembly: GCF_016125955.1. Lineage (NCBI taxonomy): Bacteria > Thermotogati > Synergistota > Synergistia > Synergistales > Acetomicrobiaceae > Acetomicrobium > Acetomicrobium sp. S15 = DSM 107314. The sequence continues at coordinate 187 of NZ_JADEVE010000123.1, forward strand.
ATAACGCACGAGGGATTCATAAGCGGGAAAACACGGGGATGGATATATTACCTCGTCCCCCTCATTCACGCAGCAAAAGATGCCACAGAAGAGGGCCGGTTTGGCCCCGGGGCAGACCACGACTTCTTCCGGCCTCACCGGGACACCCCTACTCTTTTCGATATAGCGCGCCACTGACTCCCGAAGCTGTCTTATACCGGCGGATGGACTATAGTGGGTTTCCCCTCGGCGCAGGGCCTCCATAGCTGCCTCTTTAATGTGCGCGGGCGTATCGAAGTCCGGTTCTCCTATAGCGAAGCTTATTATATTTTTGCCCCGTGCCTCAAGCTCCTTCACCTTTGCCAATACGTCAAAGGCTCCCTCTCCCATAAGGCGCTCCCTTCGGTCTGCCAGACGCATGTCATTCCCTCCTTCACATAAGATCATATCGTCGTCGTTAAACCCTTGAAAATCCGTTTTCTCGGCATAAACCGAGCATCTCACATCTACACTTAACTAAGCTCGGTGTTTTTGTATCATACCACAGCTCGACCACCGGTTATAATGATACTCGAAATTGCCTACAAAGAGGAGGCATAAGCCTTGCAAATACTTTCGGTCATGCAATTGGGTGGGCCATTGATGTGGGTTATATTTGGCCTTTCTGTCCTGGCTGGTGCGATAATAATAGAGCGCCTCGTCTTTTTCAAGAAGGCTTGGGCTGAACCAGAGGAGGTGGAAAGGAAAATAGCACAAGCCATATACGAAGGCGACAGAGCGAGGGCAAGCGAACTGACAAGGTCTCGCGACTCCTCGTTGCATCGCCTTTTTAAGGCAGCCGTGGACCATTGGGCAGCGGATGTGGAAGCAGTAAAGATCCTTCTCGAGCAAGAGAAAAGGCGAGAACTTTTCCGTTGGGAGCGCGGCCTGGAGATGCTGTCGACGATAGCCCGCGTGGCACCGCTTTTGGGGCTTTTGGGGACCGTTTTAGGCATGGTGGAAGTCTTCCGCACCATTTCCGCAGGCCGCGGGGCTGACATGCTGTATCTCGCATCTGGCATATGGGAAGCCCTCTTGACCACGGTGGCAGGGCTTTCCGTAGCCATACCGGTCGTTCTCGCTTACGCATATCTCTCTTCCAAAGTTGACATGGTCGAGGAAACGCTATCCCGAGGTGCAGATTTTATCCTCAGGGAAAAACTGCTAAGAGGCGAAAATATTCGTGATGCTTAGGCATGCATTTTTGGCTTTCATTCTAATCGCATTTCTCGCCCCTCCTGCAAATGGGGCAAACCAACCTCAGCGCATTGTCTCTTTGGCACCAGCCATAACGGAGACGCTATTCTTACTGGGAGCCGGTAACTGCGTCGTGGGAGTAACAGACTACGACACGTTCCCGGAGGTCGTAAGGGAGCTGCCGAGCGTCGGTGGTTACAGCAACCCGTCGATAGAGCGCATCCTCTCTATAAAACCGGATTTGGTGGTAGGCATAAAAACGTTCCATAGAGAACTATTAGATAGGCTATCTGAAATGGGGATAAAGACGCTTGAGCTTACGATGCACCGAAGGCTTTATAACGTAAAGGAATCCATCCTTGCATTGGGGAAGGCCATAGGAAAGGAAGATGCCGCCGAAGCGCTCTGGGGTAAGATAACTTCTGGCCTGGAAAACCTAAAGGAGGAGGTCGCACGTCGTTATCGAGACGGTGCCCCATCGATCCTTGTCGTGGTGTGGCATGAGCCGCTCATCGTGGCTGGAGGCTACAGTTATTTGGATGACATCATGCGAGCGATAGGCTTACCCAACGCTGCCGGTTCCATCCGCTACACATTTCCTCAAATGAGTAGAGAAAAACTCTTGGCCTTAAACCCCAAGATAGTGATCCTGGCCAAGGCCGAGAGGGGAATGTCCCCTGACAGAGATGCCGTAGGGAGGTTACTCTCTGACCTGCCGCTCGACATCTTGGGCATAGCAGAGGTTAAAAACGATGCGATCCTTCATCCGGGCCCTCGCGCTTTAGAGGCAGCACGAGTTCTCGTCGAAGCAGTGGCTGAGGTGAGTGAAAATGCGCCATAGCACCAAGCGACGCGGGCCGGATGTGGACCTGACGCCACTCGTGGACACTCTCTTCATGCTCATCCTCTTCTTCGTCCTTACGGCGGCGTTCGTCCAGGGCAGGATAGATGTTAATCTCCCACGGGTGAGCGGATCCTCTATTGCGGGCACCCCGAACGTTATAGTGGTGCAAAAGGATGGCTCTCTGCTATGGAACGGAAAGCCTGCCGAGCTCGAGGAAGTGTCCAGCTTAGCCCGTCGTGCAAGCGATAAAGGGCAACCCATCCTGATCGCCGGCGATGAGGAGGCAAACTACGGCGCAGTTGTCTCTGTCCTCGATTCGCTTCAAAAAGCAGGCATAGAAAATGTGAGCCTCGCCGTAGGTGGAGAGTCGCCGTGAAGCGCTGGACCCTTCCGATAGCGCTGAGCTTGCTTCTTCATGTGCTTGTCTTTTCTTGGGCGGCCCTTTGTTTTTGTCTGCCGGAAGAGCCAAAGCAGAGGCAAATTGCCGTCAAACTGGTTAGGATGCCGGCGCTTACGGCCCATGCGGAGGCAGGAAAGATGGAAGAACACATTGGACCGGCGCCTGCTTTTGAAGAATCGAAGACGGGGCAAGCTTTTAAAGCTGAGGAAGACGAGAAAGAGATAAGTAATAACAATGCAAAAAAAGATACAACCGCAAAAGCGAAAAACACATCTAAAACATTGGGGAAAAACCAAAAAGAGGTCAAAAAACTTGAAAATGCAGTAAAGCCAAAAACTTCGGAACCCGAAAATACAAAACCTGCCACCCAATCCAAAGGAGAGTCCCGCACGGACTCCGCACAGGAAGGAACCGCCTCATCGAAGCAAGCCGTTGTGCCACAAGAAGATGCCAATGGCACGCCTTCACCGGCACCTTCATCGATAAATAATAACAGCCCCACGCTACAGGGGGGAGCAAGGCTCTACGCACAAAGCGATGTCGTGAAACAGGTAAAACCTGTATATCCCTTGGCTTCGAGGCGCCGTGGAGAGGAAGGGACCGTCCTGTTCGAGGTTAAAGTCAATCCCTCTGGAGCTGTAGAGGAAGTGCGCATAGTCGAGAGTAGCGGATACCCGCTTTTGGACCAAGCGGCAGCGCGTGCGCTCAAAGAGTGGCGCTTCAGGGAATGCTCTGGACCCATATTTCTCGTCCCCGTACAGTTTCAACTGCAGTAATAACCTCAAACCTTTTTGGGGTTATACCGCCACAAATGCCTGATCCTTCCTTTAAACGTCAGGCTGCGCTTCAGACGATCCCGTGCGGTTGATATTGTGACCTCTCTCTGATAAAATTCCTTCTTGCCTGTAGCGTTTTTAGGGCTACTTCTCATATTGGGAGGAATTTGACAGCGATGGCCACGAGTCGAGCGACAAATACTGATTCTATCGTTATGACAAGGGAGGGGTACGAAAAACTCAAATCCGAGCTGATGCACCTTCGAAGCGAAGGAAGAGAAGAAATCGCGAAGATGCTTGAAGAGGCCCGTTCGTTCGGCGACCTCAGCGAAAACGCCGAATATCATTCGGCAAAAGAAGCTCAAGATAAACTAGAAAGCAGAATTCAATGGCTGGAATATCAATTGAGCAAGGCAAAGGTCGTAGATAGCCACGAGGTCGACACGAGCCGCGTCATGGTGGGGACGACAGTCACATTATACGATATAGACCTGGACAAGGAAGTCACATACACGATAGTAAGCACACAGGAAGCTGATCCAAAGTCAAACCGCATCTCCGCGGCAAGTCCAGTAGGACAGGCTTTGATAGGATCGACAGTGGGGGAAGAAGTGGTCGTCAGAGTCCCCAGAGGGGTCAGAAGGCTAAAGATCCAGGACATTCGCGTCAAATAAAACGATACCCCTGCGCTTTGGAGGCGCAGCCTTGAGGGCTGCCTCGACCATCCTCGATGCGAGCTCCGGAAAAGACCAGCCGTAGGCTTTGGCTGCCTTGGGCACTAGGCTTGTGGCCGTCATACCTGGAATCGTATTGACCTCAAGTACGTAGGGCTTATCGTCGATTCCAAGTCTTATGTCCACACGGCTATAAATGTGGCAACCCAGCGCCAGATGTGCTCTTATAGCGGCAGATTGGACTTCTTTTAAAACGCAACCTTCGAGCGAAGCCGGAACGACATAGCGGCTTCTGCCGGGCGTGTATTTAGCCTCGTAGGAGTAAAAGCCGCTCTGAGGCTTTATTTCTATGACAGGGAAAGCGATGGGTTCGGCGTCACCGTCCCATACTGCCACTGTTAGTTCTCTGCCTTCTATATATTCCTCCACCAATATGCGCTGGCCGTAGTGCGCTGCTGCGCTTCCAGCAGCGAGAAGGTCATTTGCTGTAGAGACTACGGACACACCCACAGTGCTACCACAGGAGGTCGGTTTTATAACTAATCTCTTCCCCGCTCTCAAGAGGTCCGATATCTCTGGCCTGTCGGGCAGTATATCTGCATCACCTGCATCGAGGGCTATCCCAAAGGGGGTGCGAATACCGCAGTGGCAAAAGATGGCCTTGCTCGCTTCTTTGTCCATAGCAAGGGTGCAAGCTTCCGGACCAGAGCAAGTGTAAGGGAACCCCAAGAGATCGAGGAACGCCTGTATCCGACCATCCTCACCCCACCCTCCATGAAAACAGAGGAAAACCACATCTGGGGCTACCCTTTCAAGAAATGGAAGGATCTCCTTAGGCTTATTTATATTGGCCTGAATAACATCATGTCCGCCTTCGCTAAGTGCTGCAAGAACCGCCTCGCCACTCAATATAGATATTTCCCTCTCCGGACCTTCGCCCCCGAACGCTAACAGCACCTTCACTACGATCACAGCTCCGTTTCCAGCTCGTCGAGCTTCCGCATTCTGTCGTTCAAAAAGACCGGTTGTTTAGGATACACCTTTATCGTCAGGCGCAAACCCGCCCAGTCATCATTTTCCACCATATCATCCACGTAGACAAACTCCCATTGATAGCAATGCTCGTCGTAAATCACGCGATAAACCATCTCATCGAGGTGGCTATCTCTCAAGTCATAGCCTCCCCTCAGAGATAGGTGCCACTTTCCCTTAACCGGCATGGAAATGGTCTGGTACAACTCCTCCCTCTCATCGTAATCATCCCAGTCCATGGGAGACTTGCCGCTGACCCATCGCCTTAAATATGCCGTCCTCATGGAAAATATCCCGGCCTTCCACGCAAACCCCACGTTGGCGCTCGTTATCTCCTGGAGGTCGTCCTCGTGATCGTAATCCCACCAGAGATAACGCAATCTCCAGTACGGCTTTATCCGGTGGTTGTTCATCGGATCTTCTTCGCTGCGGGCCTCAACCCCCCACCCGCTTCGGCGATACGACTCCCCTATTTCTTCGTACTCGCCCCAAAATAACAACAGGCGGGCTTCGTTGTGTGACCCCACCTTCTTCCAAGGGCTGGAAAGGGAAAATTCAGGGGAACGCCAGAGCGTGCCTTCGTATGTGACGCCGGCTTCTTTTTCGACCTCTACATCCTCCCGTTCAGACCAGAGCACGTTCGCCGTCCATCCTCGATGAACCCAATTTGCTCCCCATTGAGGGCGCCACAACTTCTCATCGTCGGTGGTGCTGTAGGTATACTGGCTCAACAGAAAGAGATCTAACTCTGGGTTCGGGCGATATCGTCCGGAGATCTCTCCTTCAAAGTCTTCTTTGGTCCAATAAAATATGGTGGCGTCGGCTTCGAACTCTTCGCTCCAGGAAAGTGAAGTGGATAGGCGCATCCCTACGCCTTTGTCGCTATCGTAGGCGAGGAACGGGACAGCCGAGGCACCCTCCTTCTTCTCCCTCAAATCTACCGTATACTCGAAAGGGTACGAAAACAAAAGCGATTCCCCTATATATATCTTAGGGTTCTTCGCCACGAGGCGGTAACCGGGTATGACGGTGACGTGCGACGTGACGAGCCTGTAATGAGGCCTCGGCTGGTCGCAGGTAGTTATGGAGACATCGCTCCACCGCCCTACCTGCTCTTCGGGCGGAACGCGTTTTGCATCCCCTTTCGAGATCCACTTTCTCTGCATGGCAGCTCTTGCAGGGGCAACTTCAAGAGAACCCCCCCTGAGGAACACTGAGTCAGCTCGACCTGATGCGTTATACAATATTCCCTCTTTGGATAAAAGGTCATATTCGAGGCGCTCGCCGGAAAGGCGCTTCCCATCCGAGAGCATAACGACCTCGCCGCCATCTCCCGCCGTCGCCTTCGCCGCTTGCTCGTAAACGTGATATTCCAGGTGGGGAGCGTATAGCGTCATATCTTTCGTGCGGAGCTTGGCGTTGCCTTCGGCGCGCGCAATCCCTTCGGCCTCCTCATAGACGAGATAATCGGCCTCGAGCGTGATTTTCTCCTTTTCGTCGTCTTGAGGGAAAGCCGGAGATCCGAAAAAAGTCAAGAGGACAAGGCAGACCAAAATCCTTCTCACGGACGAAGCCATTTGGCACAAACTCCTCCCTCGAGCCACATCTGGCCGGTGATGGCTACTTTCCCCCTCGGGGCCTTCACGTAAAACTCCCCCGTTTCAGCCGTTATGCCCTCAGGGAAGGACCAAGACGACGACTCCGGATTCCAACGCGCCGCCGAAGCCACCCAATGGACCTTAGATGACGGAAATTCGATATCGCCGCTCGCTTCATACATGAAACTTTCGGCCATTTCATCTTTGGCAATCTTTCCCAACCTGGAAAAAACCTGCCATGTCTGATCATCGGCTTCAAGCAGCACCTCAAGCGGCTCGGCCACGTAAAAGTCGTCTTCCTCTCTCACCACGCTCGACTTAATTGTCCACTCTCCAGCGGCGTCGGAGCGTCTCATGCTGACGCCTTCCAATGTTCTCCCCTCTTTGACCTTCTCCTGCACCGTGCGGTCGGGAAGGGAAAGGTCTTGCGCCAAAAGCACCGCCAAAAGGCCCAAAAGCGCTAAGGGTATCAACCATCGTAGAACGTTACCACGCAATCTTCCATTCCTCCTCGTGGCGGACGAGGGAGAGATCCACCCTCCTTAAGAGGCGCATCACTAAAAGCTTCTGCACAGCTACAACCCTAACCTTATCTTCAGCCAGCCATTCCGTCGTATAACCGTCCTTCAATGCCCATCGCAGACTATTGTCCATAACGCGCTCCTCAAAGGTTTTCAAAGGATACCGCTTTTTAGACTCCTCGTCGAGAAAGGAATACATCTCTTCGGTATCTCCCGCAGCCCAGGCTTCTAAGAAGCGTTTTACGACCTCCTCCTTGGAAGGAACTTTTGTCGACGATTCTTTTTTCTCCGATGTCAAAGGTTGCATCGGAGGTGACAATGGTTGCTCTTCTTTCGGCGGAATGGGAGCACTCGGAGGAACTATCCAGACCGGTGGCTCGTCAGGAGGGGGCACCTCAGGTTTTGGACTGGGTTTGGGGGCAGCCTTTTTCGGTGTTTCAGGAGCACTGGGCTTTTCCTGCGTTTTCTCTTTAGGCATCTCATTCAACGACGGCAGCTGGACTATCACGGGTTTAACGGTGGGCGCTTCTTCAGGGGCGACGCGCCCTTTAAAAGAAAAGCGCCTTTCTTTTTTCCCTAAGCCCGATACGACCAGTTCAAAATCCTCTCGCTCTTGCTTGGGGAAGAAGACTAATCCTTGGACTACGCCGCTTATCGGTCCATCGAATTGAGGTTCGTAAAAAAACGGCTTGATTCGCTCTCCTGACGGCAGCAAGAGCGCTATGCGTTCGGAGAACGGTGCAAATTCCAACGGTCCGACGCCGAAGTGATATACGGTCACAAGAAACGGCTCCGAGGAATCGAGGCGCAAATCGCGGATGAAGTTAGCCCTGTATCGGGCAGCTTCTTCTGAAGAGAGGCCGCGACGCGAAGCCTCTAAAGCCACCCATGGATCGACAATTTCATCAGGATAGTGGACCGCCCATATGAGACAATCCGGCGCCCAATGAAAGGCAGTCCACTTATCGAGGATCTCGCTCACTTTTTCACCATCTCCGTCCTGGGCAAAGAGAGTCCCAGCGAAAGAAAGCACCAACATCAACGAGAGAGCGAGGCGTCGCCGCATAGCCCGACCCCTATAGCTTGTAATCTACAAGGGCAGACACGCCCACCTTCTGGACCCTGCGGAAGCTCTTAATTGGATTAGCCGAGTCCACAGGGATCAATATTTCGACTCTGAAACGATCTTTGAACCTTACCTCAATCTGAGCTACGGCCTTCGTCTCTTCCACCGCATCCTTGGGCCCAGAGACTTGGGCAGCCCCAATGCGGGTTCCCTGGCCCAGAGAAACTATGGGGACCACCTTCGTCGTGTCTTCGTTTTTGGCGCCCCTGTTTAACGTGACCGTGTTGATGAAATTGTTTATCTCGTCGGCCAGGGCGCCGACTATCAAACCGCCCCCGACAACACCTATGATATCCCCGAGGTCGATCGCCGAAGCGGGTTTAGCTGGAACGAATAAGGAAACGATTAAAAGGAAAACGATCACGAGCGAGCTTATCTTTTTTTTCATATCCCATCACCCTTTTCGCTTTATTGTTTTACTCCTCCCGCATCGCCAGAGGCTTCGACGGTTTCCGCCTGAGGTTGAGGCAAGAGTCCTTTCAGCCCTTCCGGGACGGGATATCCTTTGACCTGCGTATCCTGAGATGTTTCCAGGTAAATGAGGGTCCCCGCAGGTATGTCCTTTTCATCCCCTCTCACCAAAAAACCGCCGGCTAGCCCAACCGGACCTAACAATACGAGGCCGAAAAAGCTCGCACCTGCCGCTGCCATCACGGCGGTATCTGTTTCGGCGGCCTTCTTCGCTTCCTCACCCAACACGATTGGTATTTCGTGCGGTCCCAAGGGCCTGAGATGATCGAAGGCAAACTTAACCTCTGAGGCGCGCCCAAAGCTGCGAGGGGGTTTCACCTCCTCGACGTGTCCAAAGATCAGACAACCATTGGCAGCGACTAAATTTCCATCCACAGCGAGGGTGCCGTCGAGCTCCAAGCGGACGCGATCGCCCACCTTGGCGAGCTTAGGAGTGATAGTGTCCAAAAAACGGACCCTAAAAGCAATACGAGCGGGCAGGTTCACATCGCTCCACGTTACCCCCTCGGGGAGGAGCAGCGTAACAAGGCGTTCCAGGCGCATGGCAAGCGCTCCCTCCGGCCGTCGTTCGCCCTCAAGCTGCACTTCGAGCGCCTCGATGCGGCTTTTTGCGTCTTTCTGAGCCATTATCCGCTGCGCAACTGCCCACTCGGCCACTCCAAGCTTAAAAAGCATAGATGGTTGGACTTCTGTACCTATCTCCAGAAAATTGAGCAGGGCCTGCTGTCTTTCTGCTATACTTCCCGGGAGTTCCCTGCCGAAGAGGTCTTTTTCCACCTGCCCCAATCTGGGTATCAACCCACCGCTCCTCACTTCTCCGTATACTATTCCTTCAACTCTCTCCAATACCTGAAAGGGCGTAGGTTCCTCTGTGGTGGCCCCTTCTGCCGTGGCCATCCCTGCGATAAACGAGAATACAAGCACAGCACACAAAAGCCCTCGTCTTCCGATCATAACTTAACCCCCTTTCTTATCTAACTCAATTGATTAACTTTCATACGAGCGTGCCTTAATACTGCGGTAACAAAATCTCTGAATAAAGGATGAGGTCTTACAGGCCGCGAATTGAACTCCGGGTGAAACTGCACCCCCACAAACCAAGGATGCCCTTCGAGCTCCACGATCTCTACAAGATTTTTGTCTGGACACACGCCGGCGACTTTAAGCCCAGCTTCCCGAAGGGTCTCTATATAATCATTGTTAAATTCGTAGCGATGGCGGTGCCTCTCGTTCACAACGGGCTCGCCATAGGCGGCATAACTCAACGTATCCGGCACGAGCCGACACGGGTAAGAGCCGAGGCGCATAGTGCCTCCTATATCGGAGACGTGGCGCTGCTCTTCCATCAGATGTATAACAGGGTATGGCGTATTCGGATCGAACTCGGAGCTGTGAGCCGACTTCAGCCCGCATACATTTCTGGCAAATTCGATGACTGCCACCTGCATGCCCAAGCACAATCCCAAAAACGGGATATTATTTTCCCTGGCGTATCGAGCCGCCGCAATTTTCCCCTCAACGCCGCGGTAGCCGAAACCACCCGGAATTATTATCCCATGTACGTCGCTCAAGAAAGATTCCGCACCGCGATCGTACACCTCCTCCGCTTCAACACCGCGGAGATGCACGGCCGCACCGTTCGCCACACCCGCATGAGTCAACGCTTCAACGACAGAGAGATATGCATCTTTATGGCTCACGTATTTACCGACCATGGCTACCTCGACACACTCGTTCAGGCTACGACGCCTCTTCTCATAGCGGTTCCACTCTGTCAAGTCCGGATCTACTCTGAAGGGAAGCTTCAAATGTTTCAAGACGAGCTCATCTATATGCTGCTCGTGTAAACGTATGGGCACAGAGTAGATGGAATCAGCATCGAGCGCTTCGATAACGGCCTCCTTCGGCACGTTACAGAAGAGAGCTATCTTGTCGCGTACACCCTCAGAGAGGACGCATTGAGAGCGACACACGATAATATCCGGCTGAATGCCTATCCTGCGCAGTTCGTTGACACTGTGCTGTGTAGGCTTTGTCTTGAGTTCTCCAGCCGACTGCACATAGGGCACAAGCGTAACGTGACAGTAAAGCACGTTATCCCTTCCTACCTTGGTGGCCATTTGCCTGATGGCTTCAAGAAACGGCAACCCCTCTATGTCTCCTACGGTGCCACCTATCTCAACGACCACTATCTCGCTTTTCTCAGCCACCTTGAGCATGCGACCTTGGATCTCATCCGTTATGTGCGGTATCACTTGGACGGTATCGCCCAAGTATTTGCCAGCCCTTTCCTTGCATATAACCGCTGAATACACTTTCCCAGTGGTAACGTTATTATCAGACGACAAAGGCTCATCGATAAAGCGCTCGTAATGCCCCAGATCCAGATCTGTCTCGGCACCATCGCTCGTGACGAAGACTTCTCCATGTTGATATGGGTTCATTGTGCCAGCATCTACATTGATGTAAGGGTCAAATTTGATGGCCGAGACCTTATATCCCCTCGCTTTTAAAAGGGCACCGAGCGAAGCCGCCGTGATCCCCTTCCCTAAAGACGAAACTACTCCTCCTGTAACAAAAATAAACTTGCCCATCCCGCTCCTCACCTCTGTCGTAACATCAGGGCTATTTTACATTATCCCTTTCATAGCCGATCATGAAATAGAGCCAGAGGAGCTACCTCTGGCTCTAGTATATCCTCTTTCAAAAGTGCCGCCATAAGCAATTTCGCTTAAAAGGCGGCACGGTCATTCTCATCAGCGAAGCAACTTCAAGGGGTTCACCGAAGAACCGTTTGACCGAATCTCAAAGTGAAGATGAGGCCCCGTGGTACGCCCGCTGGAGCCAACTCGACCCACAGCGTCTCCAGATGAAACTCGCTGTCCCCTCTTCACTAATAGGGCGCTGCAATGTGCATAAAGAGTTGTATAGCCATTCCCGTGGTCTATAACTACAGTCCTGCCATATCCTCCCATCCACCCGGCGTGAACGACCCTTCCCGAGGCAGCTGCCCTAACCGTGCGGCCGATAGGAGCCTTTATGTCTATGCCTGTATGAAGATTGCGCCTGCCGGAAAGAGGATCGCGTCGCCAACCAAAACCGCTGTTTATGCGCCCACTCACCGGCCAACGAAAAGACCTAACGCTGCCCGAAGGCCCGCCTTTGTCTAAACTGACGGGCGGTTTGGCTCTGGGAAGAAATATCTCCATCCCGACCACTAAGGATGAACTATCTGACATGGCATTTGCCGAGAGAATAGTCTCTTGATATATGCCGAAGCGCTTGGCTATGCCTTCCAGCGTATCACCTTTCTTCACTTTGTAGAAGATGCCGTCCTGATTCGGGATGCGTAACTTCATGCCCGGTTTTAAAAGGTGCGGGTTTTTTAGCTCGTTACACCCAAATATCGTGTTTATATCAAGATTGTAGGTATTGGCTACAGACCAAAGCGAATCGCCTTCTTTAATAATATATTCTTCCGTCCTGACTGGCTCAGCTTCCTTCAGCCTGTTCTCTCTTTCCTCTCTGCGGCGCCTCACCTCCTCTAAAACCGAAAAAACATTCTGAGATGAGGTGGGTATAAGCAAGAGTTGACCTTCATTCAAACGGTGTGGATCTTTGAGCTCATTGGCTCGCGCTATCTCTTCGATAGAAATGCTGTATTGAGAAGAAATTGTCGAAAGTGTCTCACCCTTCTGCACTGTGTGTTCAAACCACTGGGGAAGCTCTTCTTTGAGCTCTATTTCGTTTTCTTGGGGCTCGTTTTCGCTACCCATCCTTGGATCCGCTTCTTCGTTTTGCTCAGGCTCCAACGGAGGGGGATCGTTCACGTCCAAACCGCCATATTCATCCAAAGGGCCCACCCCAACACTTGAAAGAGGCGATATGGATTCCCTAACCACCAACGCAGCCGTCCACGAACTGCCAGAGGCAAATTCCCCAAGTGACCCAAAGTAACTGTTTGCTCGCCTTCCGGCGGCTACATAAAAAAAGACGGCAACTATAGAAAGAAGCGCAATAAAGATAAAAAAATGCGAACGACCTGACGAATCCCAATTATTTTCGGTTGGGCGGTTCTCCAGCAAGGTTCATCCACCTCCTGCAGAATCGTGAGACAATGCGAAACATAATGCCCATGTTTCTACTAACTACGAAGCTTTGACCGTGGCCAGAAACGCGCGATTTGAATCGGTTTGGCGCAGTTTCTCTATTATAAGGTTTAACACCTCCACCTCGTCAAGACCGGTTATGCGTCGCCTGAGAAGCCAAATGCGTTGGAGGTCATCCGGGCTCATGAGCAATTCCTCACGCCTTGTGCCGGATTTGAGTATATCGATGGCAGGGAAGATCCGCTGCTCGGCAAGCTTCCTCGAAAGGTGAATCTCCATATTGCCGGTACCCTTGAACTCCTCGTATATAACCTCATCCATACGGCTCCCAGTGTCAATTAGAGCGGTGCCTATTATAGTCAGACTTCCGCCTTCCTCTATGTTCCTGGCAGCCCCGAAGAACCGCTTAGGGAAGTGAAGCGCTGCCGGATCCATACCTCCAGAAAGGGTACGCCCCGAAGGGGGGACCACGAGGTTGGAGGCTCTCGCCAAGCGAGTAATGGAATCCAAGAGCAAAACGACGTCCTTGCCTATTTCTACCATCCGCTTAGCCTTTTCGAGGGCCAGACCTGCAACGCGCAGGTGCTCCTCCGCCGGACGATCGAAGGTGGAAGCTATAATCTCCCCATCGACAGAGCGGGCCATATCTGTAACCTCTTCGGGGCGCTCGTCTATTAAAAGCACCATGATGATCACTTCTGGATGATTTATTGACACTGCATTGGCAATATGTTTTAAGACTGTGGTTTTACCCGCTTTAGGTGGAGAAACTATAAGGGCTCGTTGCCCTTTGCCTATCGGCACGAAGAGATCTATCAGCCGAGTGGTGAGGCAATCGGGGGTCGTTTCAAGTCTCAATCTCTCGTCGGGGAAGATTGGGGTCAGTTTCTCGAACATAGGACGCCTGCGGGCTATCTCAGGGTCAGCGAAGTTTACCATCTCAACGCGCAGGAGCGCCTCGTAATGTTCCTGTTCTTTCGGCGGACGCACAAACCCCCAAACCACATCGCCGTTGCGTAGCCCAAAGCGTTTGATCTGAGAGGCCGAAAGGTATATATCGTGTTCGCTGGGCAATAAGCCCTTAGGCCTCAAAAAACCAAAGCCGTCGTTTAATATCTCAAGCGTTCCTCCGCCTAATCTGAGCCCCATCATTTCAGCCTGACGAGTCAGAATGGCGATAATGATCTCATCTTTGCGCCGAAGCATTGAAATGCCTGGGATGCTCATCTCTCTGGCGACCTTTTTAAGATCGGCCAACATCATGCTTGTTAGGCGCGAATATGTATATCTCGTCGCTCTCGGTACGCTCTTTACCTCTTCGAATTCACCCCCCACACTTTCTAAAAGTGCTTGTCCGTCCCTTTCACCCTTTGTTTCGTTCATGATGCCTCTCGTATCCCTCCCAATCAGCCAAGAACCTCTCCAACCCTACATCGGTCAGAGGATGGCGAAACAAGAGCTCCAATACTTTAAAAGGAATGGTGCAAATGGAAGCTCCGGCCAAGGCTGATTCATATACATGTCGCGGATGCCGCACGCTAGCCGCTATAATTTGAGTTTTTATACTTTGAATGCGAAATAACGCCGATATGTCCCGCACCAATCCTATCCCGTCTTCTCCTATGTCGTCCAGCCTGCCGATGAAAGGGCTTACATAAGCGGCACCGGCCGCAGCCGCTAACAGGGCTTGTTGAGGGCTAAAGACGAGAGTTACGTTGATGCGTATACCCTCTTTGGATAGAACTCTCACCGCCGCCATACCTTCTGGTGTGATCGGAATCTTGACCACAACGTTGGGATGAATCGAAGAGAGGAAGCGGGCTTCGCGAATCATGCCGTCAGCGTCGGTTGAAATCACCTCAGCACTTACCGGCCCATCTACAATCTCTGCTATCTCTCTCACACGCTGATGGAAGTCCACGTTCCCTTCCCTGACCACAAGAGAGGGATTAGTGGTAACCCCGCTCACCACGCCCCATCTAACTCCTTGTCGTATCTCTTCGAGATTGGCGGTATCCAAGAAGAGGTGCATATTGTCTCACGGCTCCTTATGAAATTGTAAAATATAATAACAAATATAACCTTCGTTATAAATAAAACACATTAGGAATACACCATCGTTGCTGTGCCAGTTTCTTCAAAACCTGGCCTCTAAAACAGATCGCCGCATACTTGAGGATACAAAAGTTCGGAGGATTTGTGCGTTATTATAGCTCATCCGCAATATATTGCAAGCTTTGTAAGGTTATTTTCCGAAAGGCATCTTGTTCTCCGACCTCTCGTGGGAGGTAGCGAAATGTCCAACAAGGTGAATGAATTAGCCCTAATGGCCATTTTGACATCGCTCGTAGTTGCAGCCACGGCACTTCACGTGCCGATGCCCGGATTCCGCATCTACTTCAATCTGGGCGAAGGGGTCATTTATATTATAGCCCTTACTTGGGGAAGTCGCTATGGGGCAATGTGCGGCGGCCTCGGTGCTTCGCTGGCCGACCTGCTTTTGGGCTATCCGCTCTGGGCCCCCTTTACCCTCGCAATCAAGAGTGCAGAGGGTTTCATAGTGGGGCACTTTGCTCGTAAAAGCCGCAACATCGCCTTGCTGGCCGGAGCTTCAGTTATGATAACAGGCTATGCTGCCGTGGCGGGTTTGCTTTACGGCCCAAAGGCAATTCTGATAGAGATAGCCACCGACGTCGTACAGACGGGGATCGGGGCAGTTTTAGCCGTAACAGCTATGCCAATCCTCAGAAAAGCCGTAGGACGATATTCGCCGCCAGACAAGCAACAGAGCCGTTAAATGCTCAAGGCATTAAGCAGCTCAAGCAATGATAGATCCGGCCTCTTTTTGTTCTCCCACGTCTCGGGCAGCGGACAAGTAGTCACTTGACCGCACGTCACCCCAGCCATAACCCCACTTTTACCTTCTAACAGCGCCTCTACTGCATGTGCGCCGAGGCGTGAGCCGAGCACGGCGTCAAAGGCGGTAGGACTTCCACCGCGCTGTATATGTCCCAATACGGTGATGCGCGATTCGTAACCTCCGGTATCGAGAATCTTTCCGGCAAGTTCCTGAGCCGACATTACGCCTTCTGCAACTATGATAAGCGAATGGGTCTTCCCGCGCTTTTTGGCATAATTGAGCTTCTGGCATACCTTTTCCACATCGAAGGGCACCTCCGGAAGAAGTGCACATTCAGCGCCACCTGCAAGAGCCACCTGCAGGGCTATAAAGCCCGAGTTTCGTCCCATCACTTCTATAATGAATAGCCGATCGTGGCTGCTCGCCGTGTCGCGCAATTTTTTAACAGCTTCGAGAGCCGTATTTACTGCTGTGTCATAGCCTATCGTCTCGTCGGTGCCGGCGCAATCGTTGTCTATCGTACCAGGAACCCCTACGGTTGGCAGGCCGCGCTTCTCCAACTCCCAAGCTCCCCTAAAAGAGCCCTCACCCCCTATGACGATCAGCGCATCCACATCCATCCCTTTGAGTCTGGCAAGTCCTTCTGTCACTCCTTCGGATCTCTTGAAGCGTTCGCTCCTCGCCGTTCTGAGGATCGTTCCTCCGTGATGTATTATCCCCCCTACCGAACTTTGGGTAAGGGGAATGGCATCACCGTCCAAAAGCCCCTCGTAGCCGCGACGAATTCCCACAACATCAAGACCGTGATAGATTGCGACTCGCGTCACTGCCCTTATAGCAGCGTTCATGCCCGGTGCGTCGCCTCCGCTGGTCAGTACAGCAATTCTCTTCATAACACTGCCACCCCCTCATGCTGACGATAGCGATGATATCACGCATGGCAATAATCACAAAGAGAAGGCATAAAAAAAGACGCCCTCTTCAGGCATCCTATGCAAATAACCTATCATTAGCCTGATATGTGAACGTCAAGCCTCTCGATCCCAACCGGGACAATCTCAGCGGCCGATATGCGCTAAAAGCCCTTTGTTTTCGGAGCCTTCAAGCGAAGCGCGCTCTTTGGGTGCACAGAGCATCCAATTGCCCACTTCGTCCTTTTCCCAGAAGGATACTGTGTTAAAACAGCTCGAGATAGCCTCTTGTCCGGCCATGTACCAATTGCCCCACGAGTCCTTTACCCACATACAAATCCCTCCCGCCATGAGGTCAGTAATATTTATACCAGCCTCACTTCTTTTTGTCAACTGTTGTTTATTTTTCCGTCCATTTTTGACGAATGGATACAGAAGTACAGGAGGGTTCTGAATCTTTAGGCGGAAAAGCAGCTACCGCCAATGAATTCTCGTAAGATGGAATCATTTGGTACCCGATCGGAGGGAAAGAAAGGGATGAACCGCAGGAAGGAGATTAACCTCCTCGCCTCGCCGTAGACCGGCGACTCCTCCGGTATGGTAGAAAGCAGCGGTTCCGCATAGCCTTTGAGGGTAGAGAGTTCGTACACCAGAGCCGAGTTGAACATTATATCGGCCCTCTCTTGATACGGGAATATATGCTTTTGAGCCCCGCGCACCACAGAAGGCCATTGGCGCAGCGTAACCTCTGGCAATTTCCCCCTCGTACGGTAATCGCGCACAAGTCGCCGTAAGAGGCGGTTGTCCGTGGTACTGGTACGATTGTGGCGATCCAGGTTCAACGCGGTAAGCGGAGAAACATATATGCGGTACTTTTCATCGTCAGAAACGCTTTCACTCACCTTTTCATTGAGGCCATGGATCCCTTCTATTATCAATATTGCGTTGAAACCCAACTGCAACAGCTCTCCCCATTCGCGCTTGCCCGTGAGAAAATTAAAACGAGGGAGGCGGACGGCCTCTCCTGCCAAGAGGCGCCTCAGGTGATCGTTGATAAGTTCGATGTCGAGCGCCTCCAGGGCTTCAAAGTCATAGTTTCCCTCCGCATCAACTGGGGTTCGATCTCGCTCTAAGAAATAGTCATCAAGCGCAAGCGTCACAGCCCGTTTCCCCAACGCCTGCAGTTGGATGCGCAACCTCAGAGAGGCTGTGGTTTTTCCTGAGCCCGAAGGACCTGCCATGCACACTAAGCGCACTCGAGACCGAGAAGCGATATCTTTAGCAATGTGGCTCAAGCGCTGGCTATGGAGAGCTTCGGACGTAAGGATCAGGTCTCCGGCCTTGCCCTCCGCTACCAATTTATGGAGGTTATCCATGGTGCTCACGTTTAATATGTCAAGCCACTCGGTATACTCGCGGAAGACTTCGGCTAGCTTCTTAGGCGGTTGAAAGGGGGGCAAGCCATCCGGATAAGCCACCGTAGGAAACAAGAGCACCATTCCCCCTCCATACGGAACGAGGTCGAAGACGCGGAGGTAGCCTGTGGACGGGGCGAGGGGGGCGTAGAAAAAACCGTGCGCGTCAGCACAGCAGTAAACCTCCACAGGGTCTATGGCAGCCCATTGAAGGAGCCTGGCTTTATCTGCGTTGCCCTGACGTTCGAAGACGCGCTTAGCTTGATCGATAGGCACGAGCTTTCTCCTGAAAGGCAGATCCATGTCCACCATCTGCTCCATCAACCTCCTGACGCGCGCCACGTCTTCCTCCGACGGGAAACCGGAGGGAAGCTCGCAATAGTAACCATCACTCAACGAATGGCGGATGAAGATGTCCTGGTTTAAGGCCCTCTTACAGGCTAATACCAAGAGAAAGCTCAGGCTCCTGCGATAGACTTCCATTCCCTCAAAACTGCTCGTGTCCACAAACTCGACTACAGCGTCATCGTCTATGGTCCAGTCAAGGCTGCGCAAATAATGATTAACCCGCCACGCCACCACGTTCCTCCGACTCTCATATCCGCTGGCAGCGAGCACTTCGGGTCCTCCCACAGGAGAGGAAAAAGAAATTTCGTCGTTACCAGTCAAGGAGATCGTAAACTTTCTCAAAAAATCCACCTTCGATCTTTGTGGGGGCTTGTTGCATCACACTTACCCTTGCCGGCTTCGGCATGTTGCTGAAGCCAGGATACAAAAGCTTTCTTTCATGTCGTCTTTTTATTCTTGTCCTCTATCGCTCGTAGCACCCCATCGTCTCGGCTTGGGCTAAAATATGCCCCTTCATAGCCGCCTCCACATCAGCCCTGGAAGCGCCCTCTTTAAGGCCGAGCGAAGGAATATCTAAGGCGTAGAGCCTGAAGAAATAGCGGTGAACGCCATGCCCCTTAGGCGGGCACGGACCGCCGTAACCGAGCTTGCCGAAATCGTTGCGACCAGGCTTTCCCTGCTTGCTCCCTTCGATCAAACCTGATTCGACAGCTGGTATATCGAACAGCACCCAATGGGTAAAAGTCCCGCGCGGCGCATCGGGGTCATCTACTATAAGAACAAAACTCTTTACCCCTGAAGGGGCACCCTCCCACCTGAGCTCGGGCGATATATCCTTCCCCTCGCACGTATATTTCTGAGGGATCCTTCCACCGTTAGAAAACGCCGGCGATTCCACCTTAAGGGCCATATCTACTTCACCTCCTTGGCAAGGAAGACTTAAAACCCCTAATGATGCCATTAAAATGCCTAAGATGACAGCTAACTTAAGCACAAAAACGGTTCTCAAAAAAGCCCCCTCCATTTGTGCCGGTTTTGTAAGAATTATCTTACCATGTATAGGTGAAATCGCAATACACATCAAAGCCAGCGCAACGCCGTAGCCTTAAATAAAACCCAAACGCGCTGGCCTGGCTGAATCGAGAGCTCTTTAACCGCCCGTGGCGTAATTGTCGACCTCAGACTCACTCCTCCAAGCGATATCGTCACGGCTACCCTTCCGCCGCCGTTATCCAGGAGCATCTGCGTCACCCTGCCCGAAAGCACATTCTGTGCGGACACTTTTGCCGGAGGTGAAGTAGCGATTACGATGTCCGATGGATCGAGGACTGCCGTGGCAGTCTCGCTCGGAGGAGAAACCGCAAGTATGTGTTGTCCGTCGGGGAAAACCCTTTCCCATAGATCATCGTTTAGGGGCCGCCAAGGGCCCGATATTAGGTTAGAGGTTCCTTGAGCGGCAATCCGCCCTTGATACAAATTCAGCACGTTCTTGGCAACTTCATAGAGCCAAAGGAGGTCGTGGGTCGCCACGACCACGGTCGTTCTCCATTCCTTGACGGCGCGCAGTACGGCTTCCTTGATGAGGGTGGCGCTCGCCTCGTCTACATTCGCCGTAGGCTCATCCAATAAAAGGACTTTAGGTCTTAAAACCAACCTGGCGGCCAAGGCTACCCTCTGCGCCTCTCCACCCGATAGGGCGTACCAAGGGCGATGGGTGAACTCCTCCGGTGGAAGTCCGACCATTTCTAACGCTTCGAAGGCCTTTTTCCTCAGGTTTTTCTCTTTTCTGACCTTTAACCCATACGCCACGTTATCGAAGACAGACCTCTTGAGGAGGAAAGAGTCTTGGAGCAGCAACGTTACTTCCCGCCTCGGAGGCTCGCCCTCGCTGCCTACCGGCACGCCATCGAAGCGCAAAGTTCCCTCGGACGGAACTTCAAGAAAGGCCAAGACTCTAAGCAGCGTGCTCTTACCGCTGCCATTTGGGCCAACCAACCCTACGATATCTCCCTCTTCTATTACAAGATGAGGGACGTCTAAGACCAGCCTGCCGTTATATCTATGTTTAACGCCGGAAAGCTCGTAGAGAGCCTTCATTGGGCAGCCCTCTTTTTAAACGCCGAGAGGGCGGCATTTACGGCTAAGGCCAGGAGCATGAGTACGAGGCCCAGCGCGATGCCCATGTCGAACTCTCCCTTCGCGGTCTCAAGCGATATGGCTGTCGTCATCGTTCTGGTGTGCCACTTTATGTTGCCGCCCAACATCATTGAAGCGCCCACTTCAGATATAACTCTCCCGTAGGCCGTCGCGGCGGCCAAAAGCACAGCATAACGCCCCTCCCAGAGGCTGGAAATAGCTAATTGTCTCCCTCTCGCGCCGAGCGTGAGCAATGTGAGCTTAAGCTGCCTATCGAGCCCTTCAACTGCCTCGGCTGTTAAAGAAACCACGATCGGAAGAGCTAAAATGGTCTGGCCCACGGCAATTCCCGGCAGCGTAAAGAGCAACCCCAAACTTCCCAAAGGCCCCCTGCGCGAGATAAAGGCATATACCAAAAGCCCAACAACGACCGTGGGCATGGCAAGAAGTGTATCCGATATCGTCCTCAAAATCCTTTTGCCGGGAAAGTCGAAATAGCCCAAAACAAACCCTATGGGTATGCCGATGATCAGGCTCGCAATGATGGACATGGTGGAGACCTTAAGCGTAGTCCAGATGGCTGAGTATGTCTCCTCATCACCCGAAACGAGTAGGATGATGCCGTTGATCAATCCTTCTAAAATGTAATCCATCGCTCACCACCAAAAATTTGTCGTAGGTAGGAGATCGTGGATGAAATCCTACCTACGAAAACATACTCAATATAAAAATATCACATTCTCACTTAGCGTTGGGGAAGAAAAGCTGTTTTCCCAAGAGTTTGAATTCCGCTATGACTTGTTGCCCCCTGGGTGAGGTGATCCATTCGATGAACTTGGTGGCGAGATCGTAATGCACTTCTTTGCATCGCTCTGGATTAACCGCGATAACGCTATACTGGTTCAGCAAAGCTTCGTCCCCTTCCACCAGTATGACAAGTGGAGGATTGCCTTTGTGATTATCTTCATATTTTATGAACGTCCCACGATCAGTCAGTGTATAGCCGTTATGTTCGGCAGCTATGTTTATCGTCTGAATCATACCTTGACCCGTTTGGATATACCACTGCTCCTTTTCGGGTACAGGGACGCCAGCGGTCTTCCACAGCGACAGTTCCTTCATATGTGTACCGGATTTGTCCCCCCTGCTTGTGAAGGGAACCTTTTTGGAGGCAATGATGCTCATGGCTTCCTTAATCGACTTGCCCTTTATGCCGGCCGGGTCATCTTTGGGGCCTATGATGACGAAGTCGTTGTACATAACCTGCTTGCGATCGACTCCGTATCCCCCTTTCATGTATTCCTCCTCCGACTCGGGATCGTGGACGAAAAGTATGTCTACGTCACAGTTTCTACCCAGCGCAAGAGCGTTGCCAGTGCCTACGGCTACCCATTGAAGCTCTATGCCGGTATCCTGCTTAAATAGCGGCGCCAGATAATCCAAAAGTCCCGTATTGTCCGTACTGGTAGTGGTAGCCATGCGCAGAACCGGAGTTTCCGCCGCAGCGCAAGCAGCAAAGACGGCGATAAATGCCAAGACCAATGACGCCCTCTTGAAAAATCTGCCCATCTTGCATACCTCCTCCTTAAGTTTAATTTTGTTGGGGGGTGAGGGGCTCTTGCGAGCCCCTCCGTGCCGTGATGGAGCTACAGAAAAACCTAAAGGCCACCTTCCCCCGCACGGAAGATGGCCTTCAACTTTCTCCTCCTTTCCAATGCGGGAGGCGTCTCCGTTTCCGAAGATGCCCTGACGGCCCGCCGCCATAGGATAAAATCCCTTAGGCAAAACGGGCTCGGAGGTGATCTTAGAGTAAATTTATCACAAAGAACTATGCGGAGTCAAGCGCCCTACAGCAGACTTTCTGCGCGCAAGGCCTCCTCTATTGCTTCCGGATTGTAGCCAACTATGAAACGGTCGCCTATTTCGACCACTGGCACACCCATTTGATGGGTCCTCCTAACCATTTCCATGGCCGCGGCGCGATCTGTGCTTACGTCGACCTCTTCAAATTCTACACCAAGTTCGCCTAAATACTTCTTTACCCTGTCGCACCATGGACAGGTAGGTGTGCTATATACCTTAACTGTCATCAAAAACCCTCCTTCTATTCGCGCATGCGTTAAAATTTAGCTTCCTGTCGTTCGCTGCCAAGTATAACACATACCCATATATGGTATCAAGGGCTCACCAAGTGGTCAAAATATAGATCCATAAGGGAAGCGTAATTAAAGACAACATGCTACTTACCATGATGACCTCTGCCGTATACTGGGCATCCATGTCCATACCTTTAGCTACCACAAAGGCATTTGCCGCTATCGGCATGGCAGAGACCAATACGGTCGTTCGCTCAAGCACCGGATCGACGGGCCAGATGCAAAAGAGCACCCAGGTGAGCGCAGGCTGTAAAAATAATTTTACCACGGCATCCCTCCACGTAGCAGATAAAGAAGAGAGGAAGGCCTCCGGCCTCAATGTAGCTCCGAGGCAAAGGAGGGCCAGGCCAGTGGTTATGTCACCAGCTATGCGAAAGGTCTCGTCGAGCCAAATTGGGATTTCCTCAATGCCAATCTCGGAGGCCAAAAAACCAGCCAAGCATCCCAAGACCATCGGGTTGGTCACCACGCCCCTCGCTGTGTCGATCATGGAACGGAGCGATATCTTACCCGAAAGGCCGATTTGTCCCCAGATGAGGGGAAGGAATTGGTATCCCATTATCCCTACCGCGAAAAAACGAGAGAAAGCCGCCGCTCCAGCCTCTCCAAAGACAAGTGTAGCCACGGGCAAGCCCATATAGACTTGATTGCCCCTGTTTGACACGAGAAGCGATACAGCCAGTTTGCGACGATCTTTGCGGGCCCAGGGAGATAAAATCCAGGCCGCAATGGGCAGCAGCATATAAGATACGTAAAGCACCCAAAATAGGTTCCAATCGCCACCTGAGCTATTGGCCAAAAAGACGGTCCGAAACAAAAACATCGGCAGGATGAACCAATATAGTATGGCGTTCATCTCGCGCTGCGTCGTGTCGCTCAAAAAGTTAGTGCGCCTCAACATCCATCCTAGAGCCATCATGAAAAGCACCGGGAAAACCGCCGCTAAACTGGACATGCCCTCACTCCTTTAAAGATCCTGTCTAATAAATTTTACTCAAAATCCATGCCCATTTCCTAAAGAAACTGGTAAACTTATTTTGTCATGGACAGAAAGGTCGAGAGCTTTATCCAGTGGATTTACTCCCTCCGGGGAGATATAGCCTCCGATGAAGCGATCCCGGCAAAGCCGGCTCGTTTCGGCGATTGGCCTGCCCTCAACGCGCGCCTCATAGAAGCACTTAGATCCAGAGGGATCG
>NZ_JADEVE010000124.1 GCF_016125955.1 Acetomicrobium sp. S15 = DSM 107314
GGCTGCGCTAAGCAGGGATAGAGCCATCCGTGGGCAGTGCAAGCGATCCTTACGACAATGCCTTGGCTTAAATCCGTAATCGGTCTTAGTAAGACCTGAGGTCATCGCGAGAGCGCAGACCGTGGCATAACCTTGAGAGACGTCGAGTTTGCCACATTGGAGTGGGTGAATTGGTTTAATAACAGCAGGCTTCTTGGAGCTATAGGAAATATTCCTTAAGGCAAACGCGCAAGGCGAGCGAGAGATCCAATGCCATGTAGGTAACTCCAAACCCGCCATGGCCTAGCACCTTGCCCACCAGATATTTCTCTTTCAACACCGT
>NZ_JADEVE010000125.1 GCF_016125955.1 Acetomicrobium sp. S15 = DSM 107314
TGATGGAAATGAATAAAATTTACTTTTAGACAGCAGAGTGGTATCGATCCAAACATCTGTCACAGAAAAAAGGAAGTAAGTGTAACAAACAACGTTTAGTAAGATTCTTCATATTTTCTGTCTTTGCAGCACAGGTAAGGAAGAGGCAGGCCACACTTCTCATCTGAAAAGCCGTAATCTGCATTCGTCCGCAGGCAGTTCTTCAGTGGGTCTGGTTTCTTTGAGGGTCCAAAGGCTCCATACTTGTATTTAGTTCCATCACTCCACATAAATTTGCCCTCCGTCATGGTGTCATGGGCTCCGATCCAGGTAGGTTTCCTGGAACCAGACACTGTGTACATGTGGTTCTTGAGGAAGTTATTGTCGTATTCTGAGTGGATGGAGGCCAGATTTGCTCCCAGGGACAGGCAGTGGTGCTCTGCATCGTGCCAACTCTTTGGCTTGTCATGGTAGGCGTAGCAGCGTTGGCCGAGCTCAATCCAACCAGGAGGGCAGCGAGCTGGGCAGCAGTAGCTTTTATCATTCTGGTAGTAGGATGGAGGTCCATGTCCCTTTGGTCCATACCCTGAATGACCTCCTGAAGACCATCCATATCCTGCAGGCAGCAGCCCACCGGCCAAACAGACCAACAGAGCAAAGTGAAGAGCAGACAGCATCTTTTTCTCAGGTGGTGAGGACACAGCGAGGAAGAAGCAG
>NZ_JADEVE010000126.1 GCF_016125955.1 Acetomicrobium sp. S15 = DSM 107314
AAAGGCAAGGGGGGACATGGCGCCATGCCTCATCAGGCTGTCGACGCCATTGTCATTGCCTCTTGTGCGATCTCTACGCTTCAGT
Source organism: Acetomicrobium sp. S15 = DSM 107314 (assembly GCF_016125955.1). Lineage (NCBI taxonomy): Bacteria > Thermotogati > Synergistota > Synergistia > Synergistales > Acetomicrobiaceae > Acetomicrobium > Acetomicrobium sp. S15 = DSM 107314. The sequence goes on from NZ_JADEVE010000126.1 coordinate 86, forward strand.
CTATCATCAGTCGTGAGTTAAGCCCTGTAGAACCTGCGGTTGTCACCATAGTCAAAATCGAGGGTGGAACGGCCTATAACATAATCTCAAGCGATGTGCGTTTCTGCGGCACAGTGCGCGCCCTGAAACAGGAACTCCGTGAATTCTTCAGCGGTGAGAAGCCCTCTTTTTTCCGTGCCCCGTGCCTTAACCAACCCCGCTATCTCTTCGATCACCTCGTCGTCGAGACCGT
>NZ_JADEVE010000127.1 GCF_016125955.1 Acetomicrobium sp. S15 = DSM 107314
AGCCCTCGAAGAAGGCTTAAGGTTTGCAGTCAGAGAAGGCGGTCACACCGTAGGTGCTGGTGTGGTAACGAAGATATTGGATTAAATGGACTGGGGTGAATGTGAATGGCAGATATCATAGGGTTGCAGTGTTCTGAGTGCAAGCGGCGCAATTATACAACTACCATCAACAAGAAAAAAAGCAAAAAGCTTGAGAAGAAAAAGTATTGCCCTTGGTGCGGACATCATACCTTGCACAAGGATACGAAATAGAGTAAAATAAATATATACAGGTCCGTAGCTCGAACGGCTAGAGCACCGGACTCCAAATCCGGGGGTTGCAGGTTCGAATCCTGCCGGGCCTGCCAAGTTTAGTTCCCGACCGGCTTTGTGCTGCGTCGGGATTTTTTTATGCTCGATTTAGGAGCGACAGCCTCTTTATTTTTACCATAACTTAAGCTACCCCGAAAATTAACTCCCTCGAATTATAAGTTTCGCCTCCTTCCACTGTGTTTTCTGTTTTTAACTTACGGTTCTTTTGAAGATGCCCCAACGCCTTGATTATATCCTAAAAGACGTCCCGGTTGCATTCAATCATAGCAGGCTGTTTTCTCAGGCTTGCTTCCGACAAATACATTGTCTTTATAGCGCACGCTCGGACACAAAGGCTTAACCATGACCAAGCGTTACGTAGCATACACGCAAGACGATATAAAAGAACAGCATGCGCACGCCTCGCGTTCCTGCCTCGCGTCGCGCGATAGGTCGCCGTTAAACAACTCCGAAAACGATATGGGCCTGTGTTTGAGCACGTAGTGCCCGAGCTCGTGAGCTATGGAAAACCTGCATCGAACGTTTAAGCTGTTTGCGTTGTAGGTTATTGTCGGCGGCGATGGAGGGATGTGCAAAAACATGGCGTCGAAGTTTAAAGGGAGGTATGGATTGACATCTGTAACAAACGGACGCTATACTCCTACAGGGTAAATCGGCATTTGGAGGTGGCATATCGTGGACAAAATCGTCTTAGGGCGGACGGGTCTTGAGGTGTCGCGGATGGGTTTTGGCTGTATACCGATCATGCGCTTGAAAAAAGAGGAAGCGGTGGCTTTGCTTCGCTATGCTTATGACCATGGCGTAACGCTTTTCGACACGGCCAATGCGTATGCCGACAGCGAGGAGAAGGTTGGAGATGCATTTCATGGCATGCGCGACAAAGTAGTCATAGCCACTAAGACCACAAAGCGGGATGCAGCAGGAGCCATGGAACATTTGGAGCTATCTTTGCGGAAGTTGCGCACCGACTATATTGATATATATCAGCTTCACCAGGTATCTAAGGAGAACGAATGGAAGGAGATCACCGGGCCGAACGGAGCAATGGAAGCTATATTGAAGGCTCAAGATGAGGGGAAGATCCGCCACATCGGGTTTACGTCTCATAACCTGAATATTGCGATCAAGATCGCAAAGACGGGGCAGTTTGCCACAGTTCAATTTCCCTTCAACCTTATAGAGAGCGATCCAGAGAAGGAGCTCTTCCCGCTCGCAAGAGAGCTCAACATGGGGATCCTCGCCATGAAACCTCTCGGCGGAGGAGCCTTGGACGACGGGAAGCTGGCTATAAAGTTCATTCTACAGAGTAAAGGTGTCGTCCCGATTCCCGGTTTCGATGCCACTTGGCAGGTTGATCAGGCAATTTCAACCTCGCAGGAAAATCCTGGCGAGTTTACCGGAGAAGAGCTCGACGCTATAGAGCGATATCGAAAGGAACTGGGCAAGGAGTTCTGTCGCCGCTGCGAATACTGCCAACCGTGCCCTCAAGGGGTTGAGATAACCTCTGCCATGCAATACGAGCTCGTGTCCAGAAAGATGCCGCCGGAGACGCTACTTTCCTTCTCCGGCCCGGCTATGGAAACGGTGCAGAATTGTATAGAGTGCGGTACGTGTATAGAGCGCTGTCCCTATAATCTATCCATACCTCAGGTCATAAAGAGAAACTATGATCTCTATAAGAGACACCTTGAGGAAGCTAAACGCAAATAGCGAAATGTGGACCGCGATTGCCGCGGGAAGGATGGAATTGCAAAATAATACAAAAATTCAGGGGTGAGGATTAGAACAAATCCTCACCCCTGAATTTGCTCTTTAACTCAAGGTGTTTTTGTCAACGGGTCAGGGGGGAATGGAGCTCTACTCTTCGCCGCAGCAGCCTGGGCAACCTGCACATCCGTCCAACTGCCTAAAGAGCTCCTCCATAAGCCTCTCTTTTTCCTCTTGCGTCAGTTCAGCTTTCTTTTCTGTTCCTGCCTGAATTTTGTCTTTCTCTTGAGACATCGCTACGACCTCCCTTTCGCTCATGCGAGCGGATAACCGGCCTTCTTCCAGGCGTTTACGCCTCCGGCCATCACTTTTACGTTGAAAAAGCCCAGCTTTTCGTAATTTTCCGCCACACGGGCAGAAGTGGCTTCGCTCCTTCAACCGCAGTAGAAAATGATCTCCTGGTCCTTCTTTAGCTCGGCTTCTTTGGCGCGCAATTCCTTAAGAGACATAGCACCCTCGAGGCGCATGCTCTTGCACCGCTCTTCGTCGCTATAAGCGCATACCAATAGTGCCTTGCCGGATTGCACAGCTTCCCTTGCCGTTTGGGGGTTGATCTTTTCTGCCATTAATCGGCACCTCCCTTGAAACCCTTTTAAATTATACCAAATTAAGTTCGTTTTGGCTACTTCTTTTTTAAAGCTTCAAGGACGGCTTCGGGCGTGATTGGCAAGTGGCGCACTCGCGCTCCGGAGGCAGCGAATATCGCGTTAGCCACAGCCGGGGCCACAGGGGGTAGGCCGGGCTCGCCAAGGCCGCCCATAGGGGCATCGCTCTCCACAAAGCGCACATTCACCTCTGGCGCCTCATGGATCCTCAAGAGGTCGTAATTATCGAAGTTGGAAGTGGCAACTCCGCCACCATCGAACGAGACGGCTTCTTTGAGCGCCGCGGAGAGCCCCATGAGCACGCCTCCCTCTATCTGAGCCCTTGCGATATCGGGATGAACCACCTTGCCACAATCTACTGCGCAGAAGATGCGGTGAACTTTCACCGTTCCCGTTCCCTTATCGACTGAAACCTCCGCGACTTGTGCTACGTGAGTGCCGAAGCAGAAGTGATAAGCAAGCCCGCGCCCCACGCCTTCGGGCAGGGACTTACCCCACCCGCAATCTTCCGCCACCGCCTTGAGAAGCCTCTGGACTCGGTAATTTCCCTCCAAAAGCTCGAGACGAAATTCCAGCGGATCTTTGCCCGATGCGTGAGCCAGCTCATCGACGAAGCACTCCACAGTGAAAGCGTTGTGAGAACTGCCCACCGAACGCCAGAAACCCACCGGCACTGGTGCTTCAAAAGGCACGTAATGCACCCTGAAGTTAGGCACCTGGTAGTCCATATTGACGAGCCCCTCGACAGCCGGCGGGTCGATTTCGCCCGCCATCTCCTGCGGGCGAACGCGGGCATAAATGGAGGGCGCGACTATTTTGTGGTCCCAGGCGATGAGCTTTCCGTCGGCATCCAAGGCCCCTACGGCGGAAGTTGCGTTGACCGGGCGGTAGAAGTCGTTTTTGAAATCTTCCTCCCGTGTCCATATGAGTTTAATCGGCTTCCCGACGAGTTTTGAAATTTCTACCGCCTCGCGGACGAAATCGGCCTCAAGCCTCCTGCCAAAGCCGCCTCCGAGGTAGGTCGTGTGGATAAAAACCTGATCCATTTTGAGCCCTGAGGCTTCGGCAGCTACGATATGAGATAGGCTCTGTGCTTGGGTTGACGCCCATACGTCGCACCTGTCTTCTTTGACGTAAGCCAAGGCGTTCATAGGCTCGAGAGGTACATGCGAGAGATAGGGAAGGATATACGTCGCTTCCACTTTCTTGCGCGCACCGGAGATAGCTTCATCGACAGAGCCTTCGTTCTTAGCGATGACTCCGTTGGACTCAAGATGCTTCATGAGTGCATCGTTTAGGTGATCGTCGTTCCACTGGGGCCAGTTGCCATCGCTCCACTGGACCTCCAAGGCCTTGCGTCCTTTCCATGCCGCCTCGATGGAATCGGCGCATACCGCGATTCCGCTCGTTATCGGCACAACTGATCGCACGCCCGGAATGTCAGCGGCCTTCTTGGGATCGTAAGATGCGGGCTTGGCGCCGTAAGCTGGTGGGCGTACCACCGAAGCGTATAGCATCCCGTCGTGGAAGGAGTCTATGCCGAAACGCGTCCTGCCGTTTACCTTGTCTGGTATGTCTGCGCGAGGAACACCTTTGCCTATAAAGATAAACTCTCCCTCGCCTTTGAGGGTTGGGTCCTGAGGCACCTCAAGGTTAGAAGCTTTTGAGGCGAGTTCGCCAAAAGAGAGCGCGCGTCCCGTTGGCTTGTGAATCACTTTACCGCCAAATGCGTGGCATTCTCCTTCTGGCACCCCCCACGACTGCGCTGCGGCTCTAACGAGCATAGTTCTCGCTGCCGCCGCGAGTTTCCTCAAAGGGACAAAGAGATTTCGAACGGACGTGCTGCCGCCGGTTATCTGCACGCCCCGAACCGGGTCTTTGTAGCTGTCTCCGGCAAGGGCGAACTCCACTCTAACCTTTTCCCACTCGGCGCCTAACTCATCAGCTACTATCATGGGGAGGGAAGTTGCAACGCCTTGTCCCATTTCGGATTTTGGTATGACTACCGTTATAATGCCGTCCGGCGAGATTTTTATCCACGAATCCTTCGTCTTTGCCATCACGGGCACACCACCCGGAGGAGTCGGCAAAAGCCCGATGAAAAGGCTATCCGCCCCGACAGACTTGCTCGAAATAACGCCCTCGGAGAGAGGCAAGTCGCCCTCCGCCGCCCGGCGGATTGCTCGTTTTATGCGCCGGTAAGTGCCGCAGCGGCAGAGCACCCCCCGCATGGACCGCTCTATATCGGCATCGCTCGGGTTCGGGTTTTCCGAAAGGAGAGCCACAGCCTGAACGATCTGTCCTGGTTGACAATATCCGCACTGAGGCACTTGCTCGGCCACCCATGCCCTTTTTATAGGATGGTCCTCGGGGATGCCTTCGATCGTGACGATCTTCTTTCCCTGGGCCTGTTTCACCGGCATCTGGCACGAACGCCTGGCCTTGCCGTCCACGAGCACCGTGCACGTCCCGCATCTGCCTATGCCGCAGCCGTATTTGGTTCCGGTGAGCCCAAGGTGCTCCCTTATGACCCATAAAAGCGGAGTGTCTGGCTCGACGTCCACCTCGTAGGTATCTCCGTTTATCTCCAAACTAACGTTGGCCATAACGACACCTCCTCTTTTTTCTAAAAACGTTTCCTTATAAAAATCATATCACTTTTTGTCTAACTGGGCGACCTTCTATCCCTCATGGTTAATTTGATGCTGAAAGAAAAGCCTCGCCTTGCCATTCCGGGACCGAGCTTTTATAATTGCCCAAATCGGTTGCGAGCGGATGCTTACGGATTAAAATATGCAGGCGATGGCGTACTGACTGTGTTGTCTTCCGTTTTACGTTTAATGAAGGAGGGATAAGAGTGAGATTTTCTAAGTGGCTGTGTGCGGTTGGTGTCGCTTTTATTTGTATCGCCAATGGTGCTGGGACGGCTTTGGCGCAGGGCAGCAAGACACTACGGGTACCGTACTTGGAAGATCCGAAGACTGCGGATTGTCAGACCCAAACGATATCGTATCTCTTACCGTTAAACTGCTTCGACAGGCTGGTGGAATGTATCACCGTAGGACCTGGAGAGTCGAAGATCGTCCCAGGTTTGGCGGAAAGATGGGAGATCTCAGACGACGGCAGGGTCTATACTTTTTATTTAAGGAAAGGGGTCTTCTTTCATCACGGCAAAGAGCTCACAGCGGACGATGTGGTCTATACCTTTGATCGCATGCTCGATCCCGATACCAAGGCTTTGAACACCGACATCCTCGACTGGGTAGAGGGGGCCAAGGAGAGGATGGACGGCAAGGCGATATACACCAAGGGGTTGGAGGCCTTAGACCGCTACACTGTTCAGATAACATTGAGAGGGCCATACGCGCCGTTTTTGGCCGTCATGGCAAGCCCTCAGGCGAGCATTTATAACAGGGAGTTTACCATCAAGTCAGGCAGCAGGTTCGGCCTCACTCCCGAAACGACGTCCGGCACGGGTCCCTTCGTAATGAAAGAGTATGTATTGAACGATCATCTGCTCCTCGTGGCAAACGAGGGTTATTACAGGGGGAGACCTCAGTTGGATGAGATCCTGGTGAGGATAACCCCCGATCCGGAGACGCTCAGGATGCTCTTTGAAGCCGGCGAGATCGACATATTCGACTGCGATTACGCTGTCTCTCAGATACCCTATTTTACGAACCATCCCAGGTGGAAGGATTACGTGGCGAGCAGTCCGAGGGTGGGCATTTATTACTACAGCGTAAATCAGAGGATAAAGCCCTTCGACGACGTGCGCGTTCGCAAGGCGCTTCAGATGGCCATCGACAGGAAACTCATCTTGGATGAGCTGTTTTACGGGAAAGGTCATTTAGAAAACGGCATTATGCCGAGGGGATTGATTTGTCATAATCCGGATCTGCCCGTTATAGAATATGATCCCGAAAAGGCTAAGGCATTATTGGCTCAAGCTGGTTACCCCGATGGGGTGGAGATGGAGATAGCCCAAGTGAGCGGAGCCAGGCAGTGGCTGAGGATAAATGAGGTGGTCCAGGCGATGCTCAGGGAAGCGGGCTTCAAGGCGCATATTCAACAGATGGACGAAGCCGCCTTTTACGCCACGCGCAGCGCTGGTGATCTGCCGTCTTATGTCCAAGTATGGTCTGCTGACTTCAACGACCCCGACAATTTCTTCTATACCTTCTTCGCTCCGAGGAACACTGTCGCTCGCTCGTTTAACTACGAAAGCCAGGAGGTATTCGATGCGCTCGAAAAGGGGCGTTCCCTTTCAAATCAAGGAGAGCGCTGCGAGCTTTACAGAAAGTTGGAGCAAGTGATCGTTCAAAGGGATGCCGCATGGGTGCCGCTCTTCTCCCTGGAACACGTTTACGTCCTCCAGCCTAGGGTCAAAAATTTCGTGGCGCCGTGGAACGGCTGGAGTGATATGTCCTACTACGATATACGTTTGGAGGATTAAAGCATAAAGGGCAATGGAATATGTGGCGAAGAGGCTGTTGGCGACCGTTCCGGTCCTGATAGGCGTTTCGATCCTTATTTTCGTAATGCTCAACATCATACCTGGCGATCCTGTAACCGTAATGATGAAGGAGCGCATAAGCCCGGACGTTGTAGAGAAAGTGAAGGCTCAAATGGGCCTCGATGATCCTTTGATAGTGCGTTACTTTCGCTTCATCGGAGGCGCCCTTCGCGGCGACTTCGGGCTTTCATATAAGCTCAACAGGCCGGTGAGCCAGTTGATCATACAGGCTTTTCCCAACACCCTCGCCCTTGCCCTCGCGGCCGCGCTCGTCTCTTGGCTCATCGGCATTCCCGCGGGGGTCCTTTCGGCCTTGAAGCCGAATACGATTGTAGACAGAGTCTTTATGGGTTTTTCTGTGGCAGGCATCTCCATGCCGATATTTTGGTCTGCCTTGCTCATGCAATATCTCTTTGCCCTCAAACTCGGATGGCTTCCAGTGTCCGGCTTTTACGGAGCCAAATATCTGTTGATGCCGGCCCTGGCGCTCGGATGGAGCGCTGCCGGGATTATAGCGCGACTCTCGCGGTCGAGTCTCTTGGACGTGATGCAGAAAGACTACATCAGAACCGCGAGGGCGAAGGGTTTGAGCGAAGTGCAGGTCATCATCTGTCACGCACTGAAGAACGCCCTTTTGCCGGTAGTCACAGTAATGGCAATTCAGGTAGCGAGCTTCCTCTCCGGCGCGGTTATAACGGAGAGCGTTTTCGGCATACCAGGCTTGGGGAGGCTTGCCATCGACGCGATAAGAACGCGGGACATGCCGCTTCTTGAGGGTTCGGTCTTGTTCGCCACGTTCCTCGTCGTGATGGGCAATGCGGTGGCGGACATTTTGTATTCTACCCTGGATCCGCGGATACGCTATGGCAGGTAAGGGTAGAAATCGCATTCCCTGCGCTTTGAGGCAAAAGGTCCGCGTTGGCCTGTGGCAAGAAACCTTAGCACGTTTCAGGGAAAATTCGATGGCGATGATCGGCTTTTATGTAATCGCTGGCGTCGTCATCGTAGCTTTATTTGCGCCACTGATCTCTTTTCATGATCCATACGAAATAAATTTGCGCCAGCGGCTGCTCCTTCCATCGGGGGTCCACATCCTCGGCACAGATGCCTTCGGCCGAGATCTGTTTTCGCGCATAATATACGGCGCAAGGATATCGCTCCTTGTCGGCCTCGTACCGAGCTTTATATCCATGGGTATAGGCTCTGCAGTCGGCGTAACGAGCGGCTATCTCGGCGGCAAGGTTGATTTTATCCTCATGAGGATTGCAGACATTGTGATAGCCTTTCCGTCCCTCCTTTTGGCGATGGTCGTGATGTATACCCTCGGGGCTGGGCTTTCCAACATATTTATAGCCCTTAGCTTCGTCGGGTGGGCAGAGGCTGCGAGGGTGGTGCGATCGCAGGTGCTGTCGCTCAGAGAACAAGAGTTCGTCGAGGCCGCCAAGGCAATGGGCGTGGGAAGGTGCGCTATCATGGCGAGGCATATATTTCCCAATTGCCTGCCGTCGCTGGTCGTGCTTTTTACGCTCAAGGTGCCCGAGTTTATCTTAGCGGAGGCCAGCCTCTCCTTCTTGGGAGTTGGGGCACAGCCGCCCGTCCCGAGCTGGGGACTGCTTGTGTCGCAGGGGAAAGAGTTCATCTTCTCCGCGCCGTGGGTTGTCGCCTTTCCAGGAGGGGCGATTTTTCTGGTCGCACTGGCCTTCAATTTCATCGGTGACGGCCTCAGAGAGGCTTTGGATCCCTACCTAAAGCGATGATACAAAAGCTGATGTCCGTCGAAGGGCTTGTGGTTCGTTTCTTCACGAGAAAGGGCACGGTGCGCGCCGTAGACGGCGTTTCTTTCGACGTCGACGATGGAAGCATTATCGGCCTGGTCGGTGAGTCCGGCTGCGGCAAGAGCGCCACGGCCCTTTCAATCATGGGCCTTTTGGGTCCGGCAGGAAAAACTATAAGCGGCAGCGTCTACTTCGAGGGCGAAGATCTCTTGAGGCTCTCGCCCAAGGAGGTGCGCCAAATCAGGGGCAAGGAGATATCTATGGTCTTTCAGGAGCCGATGAGTGCGTTAAATCCTGTGCGGTCAGTAGGTGAGCAGGTGGCAGAGCCGCTTAAAATCCATGTCGGTCTGTCCGGCGGCGAGGCGAGACTGCGCGCCATCGAGGTGCTTGAGGAAGTGGGCATACCCGATGCGGCGTCCAGGTATGATCAATACCCCCATCAGTTTTCCGGAGGTATGGGGCAGCGGGCGATGATAGCCATGGCACTCATCTGCGAGCCGAAGCTCCTCATAGCCGATGAGCCCACAACTGCGCTGGATGTCACGATACAGGCTCAGATCATAAGTTTGTTACATTCATTGAGAGAACGCTTGCACATGGCAGTGCTTCTGATAACTCATGATTTCGGCGTAGTCGCAGAGCTTTGCGATGCGGTGAACGTCATGTATGCCGGGGTCATTGTGGAGCAGGGAAATGTCGTAGATATTTTTGACGACCCGCTTCATCCCTATACGCGAGGCCTCCTCCGTTCCATGCCCAGGGCAAAGGGAAAGCAAGGAAAGCTTGAGGCCATCGGCGGCGCTGTGCCGAGTTTAATTGAGCTTCCTCAGGGGTGTCGCTTTCACCCTCGGTGTAAGCATGCGACGGAAAGGTGTCTTAGCGAAGAACCCCCCATCTTTCAAGTGGATGAAGATAGGTTTACGCGCTGCTGGCTCTTCGAAGGCCAGATGAAGTCATGAATGGCCTCCCGCTTTTAAGGGTGCGTAGCTTGAGGAAGAGCTTCCTTAGTAAATCAGGGATCTTTAGACGACGGCGTATAACGGTCCATGCCGTCGATGGAATTGACTTGGATATATATAAAGGCAAGACGTACGCCCTGGTTGGTGAGTCCGGCTGCGGCAAGAGCACGCTCGCCAGGCTTGTTATGCGCCTGGTCGAGCCGACGAGCGGGAACATCTACTACAAGGGTAAAGACTTGCTCTCTGTTTCGGTAAAAGAGATGAACGAGATCCGCAAAAGTATGCAAATAATCTTCCAAAACCCATATGCGTCTTTGGATCCGCGCATGTCGGTGAGGAAAGCCCTTGCAGAACCCTTTAAGGCGCATGGTCTGTGGGACGATGACGAAGAGTCGGAAAGGAAGCTCCTTCATTTGCTCGATCTTGTCGGTTTGGACAGAGAGGCCCTCAACAGATACCCTCATCAATTCAGTGGCGGTCAGCGCCAGCGGATTTGCATAGCGAGGGCTTTAGCTTTAAGGCCTGAGTTTTTGGTTTGCGATGAGCCCCTGTCAGCCTTAGACCTATCCATTCAGGCTCAAATCCTCAACCTGCTGATGGAGCTCCAGGAGCGCTTCGGCTTTACCTATCTTTTCATCACTCACGATCTAAGCGTCGTGAGGCATATCGCCGATCGAGTTTTCGTGATGCTGCTTGGCAAGATCGTGGAGGCCGGTAGCGCAGAGGAGATATTCGATTCGCCGCGTCATCCTTATACGCATCTCCTCCTTTCTGCGGTGCCCGTTCTCGACCCTCGCGCGAGGGGAAGAAGGCGCCTTTCGTCCGTGGGTGAGATCCCGAGCCCGCTCGAAGTTCCTCCGGGTTGCCGATTTCAGACGCGTTGCCCCTTTGCGAAAGAGCTTTGTAGGGTCAAGGAGCCGCTCCTCGATGGCAATGCCCATGCTGTGGCGTGCCATTTCCCCCTCAGTCAAAAGCGCTGAATAGTGTTAAAGTAAAATGAGTAAAATTGACGATACCCATTTCCAACCCCCCGCTATACTTAAAGCTACAAAGAAAAGTTGCGGAGGTGGCTGAAAATGAAGAGAACAGCGGCAGTAGTTGCAACAATAGCCGTGTTGGCGCTGGCTGGTTCTGCATTGGCTTACGCGGGTCCAGGTTGGGGCGGTTACGGCTGCGGTGGTCTTGGTGCTGGTTACGGCTATAGGATGCCTTTTAGCTATGGTGGAGGGTTTGGTTATATGCCCCGCTGGATGGGACGAGGCGCAGGACCTTATGGGAGAGGTTTCGAGACTTCTTCGGAGTTCCGAAGTCAGATGAACGAGCTCTATAGGGCGCAGCTCGAGCTTCAGCTGGCCTTGAGCGATGAGCAGATCGACACCACCAAGGTGAAGCAACTTCACGAGAGGGTGCTTTCGCTCCACGACGAACTGGCCAGAAAGCAGCTCGAGCGATTTTTGGAGTGGCGCTCCAAGAATCTTGAAGAGCAAAAGGACCAGCAGTGAAGCGCCGCTGAAGTGTTTTTGTCGGCTATTTTTAAGAAGAGGCAGGAATTTTTTCCTGCCTCTTCTTTTGTAGATTTGCCTCATAGAGAACTCAGGTGTATTTGCTTTCGAATGGAGTTAGAAAGGCACCTCCAGCTTTTATCCCTGCATAAGCAAGCCCTCCCATGCCACATAGCCCGAGATGGCGTTTGCCTAAAGAGGGCTTATGTGTAACAATAATGTTAAAAATACTGCCGAAGGCGCGAAGGAGGGGGCGAAGTGGAGACAGAAAGTTTTGTTCGCATCGATGGCAACCTGCACTTCATCCAAGGGGACGATCGTGGGGAAAACAAAGAGGGGAAATACCTGCGTTTCGCTCTGAAGCGGGAGTATCAGGATGTCGATGGGAGTCTTCGCCACGATTTTATAATCCTGAGGGCTTACGACAACGCCATAAAAGATTGGATTCTTTCTAAGAGAGAGGGCACACCGGTTTTGGTAGAAGGGGAGCTCCGTTCGTCTCGGGGAAGCGGAGAGGTCTATGTATACGTGAAAGAGATTAGAGAGCGGTGAATCTGAGGCGATAAAAGGTGGCGGGGCAGCCTTGCCGCCTTTTAAATTGTCCGTAAATTTAGGGACGCCTAACTTTTGATAAGCTTTTATTGTATAATGTAACGCGGTTTTTAATTGAGAGGTGAGCAAGTACTATGGAAGAGACAAAAGAAAAGCGAAGCTTTCGCGTGACGGGGATGACCTGTGCCACTTGTGCACGTACCGTTGAACGTGCGCTGAAGAAAGTGAAAGGCGTGGATTTTGCGGCGGTCAACTTAGCCACGGAGACGGCGTTTGTCATCTTGGACGAGGGCGTGCCACAGGAGGTTTTGGAGGAAGCGGTCAAAAATGTGGGATACGGCGTTTCCTATGAAAGAGAAGAAGACTTGGAGGCACGGCGTTACCGAGAAGCGAAGGGAAATCTCATCCTGGCCTGGTGTATCACACTGCCACTCATGGTTTTTATGTTCATCCACATGGCGGGGAGGCATCTGCCCGGTTTTTTATGGATGGAAATCGTAGGCGGGGCGGTCGTGATATTCATCGCCGGCAGGAAGGGCATAAACGGTGCGTGGATCGCCTTGACGCACGGGCATACCAACATGGACGTGCTCATCCTCTTTGGCTCCGTGGCTTCGTGGTTAACGGCGATCCTCGCTTTGTCAGGCATCAACGTAGCCTCCTTCGGCACGATAGGTGCAATGATCGTGGCGCTTCATCTCACCGGGCGTTTTATAGAATCGCACCTGCGCGATAAGGCCTCGAAGGAGATAAAGTCCCTCTTGAGGCTTCAGGCGAAAGAGGCGCGCGTCCTTAGGGAAAACGGAGATGAAATCACGATTCCGCTGGAAGCGGTAAAGGAAGGAGATGTCCTGCTCGTCAAACCTGGCGAGCGCATACCGGCGGACGGGGCAGTGGAGTCAGGTCGTACCTCTGTGGACGAGTCCATGATCAGCGGCGAGTCGCTTCCGGTGAGCAAGACCGAGGGCGATGCTGTGGTGGGAGGCTCCCTCAACCTCACCGGCCTGATTAGGGTCAAGGTGACAAAAGTCGGAGCGGACACTTTTTTGTCCCAGATGATATCGTTGATCCAAGAGGCGCAGGGCGCTAAAATTCCGATTCAGGCGCTGGCAGATCGGGTGACCAACGTCTTCGTTCCTGTTGTGATTGCGCTCGCCTTGGCGAGCGGCGTGTCCTGGTATCTCAATGCAGAAAAATGGGCTTCTTTTTTAGATTGGGCTGGCGGGTTTCTTCCGTGGATTGCCGATGTGAGAGACCCGCTTTCGCTCGGCGTTTTCGCCTTCGTGACCACGGTCGTGATAGCTTGCCCTTGCGCCTTGGGTCTGGCGACGCCGATGGCGCTCGTCGCTGGCACCGGTGCGGCATCCAGGGCCGGTTTGATTATACGCAATGCCGAAGCCATACAGACGAGCAAAGACGTAAGCACGATCATAATGGACAAGACTGGGACGATCACGGAGGGCAAACCCTCGGTCGTAGAGCACAACCTCGATGCCGAGTCGCTCGAGGCTGTCGTTGCCATCGAGCGCAAGTCGAACCATCCGCTCGCCAAGGCGATATCGGCGCTCCTGGATGAGGACATTGGCGAACCTGAAGAGCTGGAAGAAACAAGCGGCGAAGGGATAAAGGGTCGTTGGAAGGGGAAAGAATATTTCGTAGGGCGACCGAGCGACCCAAAGCCCTATTTCGACTTTTTGAGCGAAGGAATGAGCGTTGTGGAGGTGCGCCGTGATGGCGTTATATTGGGCTATATCTCTGTGGCCGATTCCATACGCGAGGATTCGGCAGGCGCTATCGCTCGTTTGAAGGAGATGGGAATAACGCCGGTTATGGCGACGGGCGACGACGAGCGCACAGCTATGGCCGTGGCCCGCAGGGTGGGCATAGATGAAGTCTTCGCCGGCGTGCGTCCTCAGGATAAACTGGATATAGTCAGGCGGTATCAGGCCCAAGGGCGTAAGGTCATGATGGTAGGAGATGGTGCAAACGACGCTGCGGCGCTGAAAGGGGCTGACGTCGGCGTGGCCATAGGTTCAGGTATGGATTTGGCCATTGACAGCGCCGACGTGATCATAGCGAAGGGCGGGATCTCGAAGGTAGTTGATGCGATCGCGATCTCGAGGCGGACGTTTTCAGTGGTGAAGCAGAACCTCTTCTGGGCCTTCGCTTACAACGTGATAGCCATCCCTCTGGCCATGGCGGCGCTTCTGCATCCGGCCATAGCCGAGGGCGCTATGGCAGCCAGTTCTATATCGGTGGTGCTAAACTCCACCAGGGCAGGCAAGCCTTAGGACGTGTATTTCAACCAAGAGGGGGCATTTCATATGGAAGTGGTCGACAGAGCGGACCTTCCCGCAAGGGATGACATCGATGAGGTGTATAAATGGCGCCTGGAGGATATTTATTCGGAAAATGAGCTCTGGGAAGCCAATTGCGGTAAGCTTAAAGCATTGCTCGAAGAAATGGAGACCTTCAAGGGAAAGCTTGGGAGCTCGCCGAATGTGCTCCTCGCCGCCTTGAAGAAATGCGATGAGATCGGGGAACTTTTGGGGCGCGTCTACGCTTACGCCACGATGAAGAGCCACGAAAACTTGAAAGATGCTCGTTCGCAGGTTATGGCGGGGAGAGCCTCGATGCTTGCCGTAGAGGTATCCAAGGCCATGGCCTTCGTGAGACCCGAAATTTCATGTATAGATGACCACACGATCGAACGGTTTATGGAAGCTGAGAAAGATCTTGAGGTCTATCGCTTTGCCCTTGAGCAAGTCAGGCGCCTGGGAGGACATATCCTACCGCCCGAGCAGGAAGATCTTTTAGCTTTGGCGGAGCATCTGGCGGGCTCCCCTCGCGATGTTTTTACACTCCTCACCGGCGCAGACTTGATATTTCCTGAAATAAAAGACGAGAATGGCCGGACGGTTAAGCTCAGCGAGGAGCGCTATGGCAAGTACATATATTCAAGAGATCGCAGAGTGCGGAAAGATGCATATGTAGGCTTGCTCAGCACTTATGCCAGCGCCAAAAATGCCTTAGGGGCCACGCTTTTCGGGAGCGTCAGGAAGGATCTTTTCTTCGCAAAGGCCAGGCGCTATCCTTCGTGCCTCGAAGCTGCGCTTTTCCCCGAAAACATTCCTCCTTCCGTCTATGAAATGGCTATCGAGCTGGCCAACCGCTATCTCGAGCTCCTCCACAGATATCTAAGGCTTAAGAAGAAGGCGTTGAAGCTCGATGAATTGCACATGTATGACCTTTATGCTCCCTTGGTGCCCGAAACGCGCGAGGGCATACCTTTCGAGGAGGCGAAAGCCGCGGTCTTCGACGGACTTGCGCCTCTCGGCGAGGAATATCGCCGCGCCTTGGCAGAAGGCTTTGGCGGCGGGTGGATAGATATATATGAAAGCGACGGCAAACACAGCGGCGCTTATTCCTGGGGGGTTTACGGCGTTCATCCCTACGTGCTTTTGAACTATAAGGGCACGCTCCGAGATGTCTTCACGCTGGCTCACGAGATGGGACACGCAGTCCACTCTCATCTCACAAACGGAAATCAGCCATATGTGTACTCCGGTCACTCTATATTTACGGCTGAGGTCGCCTCCACGGTGAACGAGGCACTCCTCTTGGAGCATTTCTTGAAAAAGGCCAGGGACGATCGTGAAAGGGCTTATCTGCTCAATATGGGCCTAGAGCAGGTGAGGACCACTGTCTGGCGTCAGCTGCTCTTTGCCGAGTTCGAACTCGCGATTCATAGATTGATCGAATCAGGCGAGGCATTGACACAGGAAGTCTTTTGTCGTCTGTGGAGGAGCTTGAACGAGCGCTATTATGCGCCTCTTTTGATCGATGCGGAAAACGACTTAGAGTGGAGCCGCATCCCCCACTTTTATTCCGCATTTTACGTGTATCAATACGCCACGGGTTATGCTGCTGCTACATCGATATCGCAAGCGATCTTGAGAGAGGGCGAGTCGGCTGCCGTTCGCTACGTCGATTTCTTAAAGAAGGGAAGCTCTGCTTATCCCTTGGATCTCCTGAGGATTGCCGGGATAGATCTCACCGGGCCGGCTCCATTTGAGGAAACGTTCGCTGCTTTTTCAAACCGCCTGAACCAGCTCGAAAGCCTCTTGTTATGAAGGAGTTTTAAATCGCATTTACCTTGATCTCGTCCAATGTGCATCGATGAAGTGCGATTGACAAAAGACGACGAGACTCCTATAACAATATGACGATTACGGCGGTGGGCAATTTGAGTTTTGATAGCGCCAGAGCGTAGAGGCGTTTGCGAAGATGAATGGAAAAGTAGCGTCAACTCGGGGAAATCTGATACGGATGAACCGTTCCCTCCTCCTTGCCCAGAAGGGCCACGACCTCTTGGAACAAAAACGCCAAATCTTGATGATGGAGCTCGTCAAGCATATTGAAGAGGCCAAGGCGGTGCAGAAAGATATGGCCCAAGTTTTCGCCTCCGCATATAAAGCTCTCGAACGCGCCAACATTTCCTTGGGCATAGATACAGTGGAAGAGGTTGCTCACGCTATACCAGAAGAAGCGCGTTTCGTCATAAGGCTTCGCTCAGTCGTGGGCGTTGAGGTCCCTGAGGTGGACGAACTGGAAGGTAAATTGGAGCCGAGCTACTCCTTCTTCGGGACCTCAGGAGCGCTGGATGCGGCATATTTGGCCTTTCGTCAAGTGTTACACCTGCTTTCCCGTCTCGCTGAGGCAGAGACGAGCATATACCGCTTGGCCTTTCAAATCAGAAAGACCCATCGCAGGGTCAACGCCTTGGAAAAGGTAGCTATTCCCTTCTACCGCTCTGCGATCGCTGCTATGGAAAGCGCCCTCGAGGAAGGGGAAAGGGAGGACTTCGTTCGCATGAAGATTGCAAAAGGGAAATTTGCTAAAGAAAGGGAAAGAAGGGGATAGCCTTGCCGTCTTTGCAGGAAGCTTTAGCGGTGCTTGTGGGCGCCGAAAGCGAAGCTAAAAGGCTTTTGGAAGAGGCAAGGGCAAAAGCCGACTCGATTTTGAATGCTGCCAAAGGTAAGGCCGCGTCCGAGAGGGAGGATCGCCTCAGGGCAGCTCGCGATCAGGCAAAAGCCATAGTAGAATCTGCGAGGAGTGCGGCTGAGGCTGAAGCGCAGCAGATAGCGAGCCTTGGAGCTCAGGAACGCTCGCAAATCGAGAAGCGCTTCAGAGAGAGCGCGCCTCAGGTGATAAAGGCTTTGGCCCAGGAGATAGCAGAGGCATATGTGAGGAAGGGAAGTGGAGAAGCGTGAGCTTTTCTCCTTTGTCGGCAGGCGAGTGCACCGCAGTTGGGGCCAAGGCCTGCGTCCTTTACGGCAGGCTTCTCTCTGACATGGACTATTGGGAGATCTTGCAATGTGACACGGTTCCAGAGATAGCCGATTACCTCCAGAAGGCTGAAGGGTATAAGGAAGGCCTGTCCACTCTGATCGCTGCCAATGCGCATAGGGCTGAGCTTGAAGATCGCCTGAGAGCGGTGCCAATCAGGCGCGCCGAGGCGTTTATGTCGTATCTGTCCGGCCCCAGGAGGATTTTTTTGAGGGCATGGGCAGAGCGCTTCCAAGCCGAACAGTTGAAGCGCGTTTTGAGATGGCTTCTTTCCGGCCACGGTAATAGAGAGGAGATGAGAGCCAGCCTCCAGGAGATGCCGCTAATCACCTTGCCCTTCGACGCGCTTCTTTCGAGCCGAACATTCGACGAAGTCTCGGAGTCGCTGAAGGGCACGGCATATTACGCTCCGCTCAAAGAGCCTTTAAGGGCCTTGTCCGAGGGCAGAATGAACCTTTTCCCGGCAGAGACAGCCATTGATGCCTTGATCATCGCGAGCCTTTACAGAGCTGCCTTAGGGCTTCCCCTGCTCGAGCGGCATTATGTGCTCGAACTTGTGGGCGGTCTCGTGGACCTCTTGAATATTTATTGGCTTTACAGAGCTTTGCGCTTTTATTCTATGGGAAGGGAGGAGGCTTTGAATCGGCTTCTCCCGGTCCGACACAAGGCGAGGTTTTCTCTCTTGAGGAGTTTAAGCCGCGCTAAAGACCTCGACGAATTTTGGTCGCTCTTGAAGGAAACGCCGTATACAGCGGCCTTTGGAGATTTTCCCCCTCAAGACGAGTTGGTTTTGGAGCGCAGCCTTAAGCGTTTCTTTTACCGCTCCTCCTTGAGGGCGTTTCGTAGCGGCTCCCCCTCGTTTCATACTATGGTGGCATATCTGATGCTCCTCGAGTTCGAGGTGATGGATTTGGTTACTATAGTGGAGGACGTGCGTTACGGCTACGATAGGCGCATGGGAGCCCTTTTCTTGGCTCGTCCAATTATACCGGAAGGTGTAGTCTCATGGCAGTAGTGAAGATGCTCGCCGTGACATTGGTGGGCCCGAAAGATGAGATGGAATATGTGGCCTCTCAGATGGTCTTGATGGGAGGGTTTCAACCCCTGTCACTCGACCTGTTGTTGGAGGACAGGAGCTTGCGCTCCAGGGTCAGGACTGTCACCGAAAATCCTTATGACGAGCTATTGATGAAACTCGCCTCCATTTGGCAAGCTGCCGGTGAGGCTATCCCTGAACCGGTGCCACTTCCAGTGCCTCAGGATTTTACTCTGGAGAGGGCGCGCTTTGAGGTCAACAGGGTCTCCGGAAGGCTGGAATTATGGGCTAAGCGCAGGATGGCCCTCGAGGAGGAGCTCGAGGCGCTTGAGGCAGCTCGTCTTTGTGTCCAGGCGCTGGAAAGCCGAGGGATGAGCCTTGATGGGCTCGCCTCCGTGGAGCGTTTAACGGTCTTTTTTGGGAAGCTGTCGGAGGAAAACTATAAGCGCCTCGAGGAGAGCAGTCAGGACGTGCCGCTTCTGGTCATAAAGCTCGGCACGTGGCGCCAAGAGACGTGGATCTTGGCATTTACGATTCCAAGCTACGCAGATGAGGCCGAGAAGCTCTTGAACTCCGTATATTTTAAGCGCTTCTTTCTAACTGATGTGTTGCGCTTCGTCTCCGGTTCCGATAGGCCCTTGGAGAGGTTAGAGGGGCGGATCGAAAACCTAAAGAGGGCTATAGATGGGTTGGCTTCCGCCGCCAGGGCTTACCTTGACAAGAATAGGGGAGAATTGGAAAGGCTGTTTTCTTTGATCTATACGATGCAGCGCATATATGACCTCTGCAGGGGACGCGGAGAAGTCGGCGATATGTATATACTCTCCGGTTGGATCCCAGAGGATCTGTTGGACCACGTCAGAAAGGTTGTCGAAGAGAGGGCGCCTAAGTCGGCCATCTTGGTGGAGGAGAGCGAATCTCTCCCATATCGGGGCACCAGAGTGCCCACATTCTTGAGGAATCTTCCCCTCGTGAGGGCCTTTCAAGATGTGGTGGCCATGTATAGTCTGCCGGCTTATGGCGAGATAGACCCTTCGTTCTTCGTGGCCGTAAGTTTTTGCCTCTTTTTCGGTTTTATGTTCGGCGATGTCGGACACGGCTTAGTATTGCTCCTGGCGGCGCAATTAATGCAAAGGAGGCACATGATTAGGCGTTCCTTGGCGATAGTCTTGAAGTCCGCTGCCGCAACTTCCGTCTTTTTCGGCTTTTTGTACGGGAGCTTGTTCGGAGTCGAGGGGGTATTGCCGGCCCTTTGGCTTTCCCCCATGGAGGACATGGGCAACTTGCTTGCTATATCTGTAGGGATCGGCGTTGTAATGGTTACGTTGGGAATGGTTTTAAACATAATTTCCGCATTCAGGCGGCGCGACTTCGGCGGGATGCTCTTCGATGGCCGCGGTTTGGCGGGGCTCGTTTTTTATCTGACTTGCGCCGCCGCCATTTACGCCTCCTTTTCGGGGAAGGATTTGCCCATACCTCGGTGGGCCTTGTGGGCTCTCGTAACTCTGATGCTCGCAGTTATGTTGCTTCGTGACGTGCTGGCCAGGTATTTGCTGAAGGAGCGTCTTGCTCACGGCGAGGGCGTGCTCAATGTCTTTGAGGTGTTTCACAACCTCTTAAGTTTTTTGAGCAATACGATATCGTTCCTGCGGTTAGCAGCGTTCGCCTTAAACCACGTGGGGCTTTCTTTGGCGGTGCTGATGCTTTCGCACATGGTCCATGCTCTTCCGGGCGGCCCGTTTTTTGGAGCCCTTGTGCTCATAGCTGGCAATGCTGTGATCATCGCCCTCGAGGGGCTCATCGTCTTCATACAGACGCTGCGCCTGGAATACTATGAGTTCTTCGGCAAGTTTTATAAAGGCGGTGGGAGCGCCTTCAGGCCGGTTCAGTGGCGGAAAGACCTGAAGGTGTTGCGAGGCCGTTCCAACGCCTAAATTTGACTAATTTTTAGGAGGGGCAATCAAATGATAGGTTTGGAGTTGATCGTTTTTGCGGCATTGTCGCTCGCGGTGCTGGGTTTTTACTTTAGAAAAGGCAAATCGGTGGAGAGTTTCAAAAATGTCCTGCGCTCTTGCATGTATAGCGCCTTTTTGGCGCTGATTGTCGGTTTTTCCTTAGTAATTGCACCTAAGATGAGCATGGCGGCCGAGGCAGCTGTCTCTGGCGCGGGATGGGGCTTCCTGGGAGCGGCGATAGCCGCAGGGCTGGGTTGCCTGGGAGCCGGCATAGCTGTGGCCGTGGTTGGCTCATCCGCGTTGGGGGTTGTGGGCGAAAAGCCGGAAATGCTCGGATCCACGCTCATATACTTAGGCTTGGCGGAAGGAATAGCCATCTACGGCCTCATCGTGGCGCTTCTGATCTTGGGGAGGATGTAATATGAAGGCATTTCTGGTCAGCGATAACCATGACTCCCTGGTAGGTATGCGACTTGCAGGTATAGAGGGCGTAGAGGTTCACGATGCAGAGGAGGCCAATAGAGCTGTTAGCGAGGCTATGGATATGGAGGAGCTTGGCATGCTGGTGATAACCGAGAAAGTTGCCTCTCTCATCCCTGGGGTCGTGCTCGATATGAGGGAACGCGGAGGGCTTCCTCTTCTGGTAGAAATTCCTGACCGCCATGGCACGCAAAGGGGGCCGGACTTCCTGACGCGCTACGTCCGCGAGGCGATAGGGGTGAAGATAGAGTGAGCGATGGACAGGACGAGAAGCTCATCGCTTTGAGGGATTTAATCCTCGATAAGGCTGAGGCCGAGGCCGACCTCATCGTCAGAAAAACTCAGGAAGAGGCCGATTCCAAACTCAGAGAGGAACTTTCTCGCATCGATCAAGAGGTGGAGCTGATCCTAAACGAAGCTCGCTCGAGGGCTGAAGAGGTGAGGAGACGTCAAATTATAGCAGCAGAAAGGGAAGTCGCAAGAGAAAAATTGCGGCTTCAAAACCGCTTGCTTTCCGAGGCCAAGACGATGTTGCTCGATGAGCTCATTTCTTTCAGAGAAAGGGATGACTATCAGTTGATACTGGTGGGGTTGCTTTTGGAGGCAGAGGACGCCTTGCCGGGTACTGGCCCTTTTAAATTCAGGCTCTCAGGTGCTGACGCTTCTATGGGAAGCGGGATCGTAGAGAGGGCGACTATATTAAGGCCTCAGGTGGTTGTTAGGTTTGATCCAGATCCAGCTCCCATCGTGGGTGGGTTGTGGCTTGCTACGGAAGACGGAAGGCGACAGGTGAGCGCCGACTGGCAGACGAAGGTCAATGAGCTGGCCGATGTGTTGGCGAGCCGCATCATGCCGCTTTTGTCATAAGAGGAAGTGAAATGCTATGGAAAAAGAAGGAATCATATCGCTGATCAACGGTCCTGTGGTAGTAGCCAAGAGCGCGTCTTCTTTTGCAATGGGAGAGATGGCAGAAGTGGGCGACCTTCGTTTGATAGGCGAGGTTATTCGCCTGAGTGAGGACAGGGCCACAATTCAGGTGTATGAGGATACGCAGGGGTTGAAATTGGGCGAACCCGTCCGCGGAACCGGCGAGCTGCTTTCCGTATCATTGGGTCCTGGTTTGATCGGAAACATCTTCGACGGCATAGGTCGCCCCTTGGGCGCCATTCTCGAGCGCGAGGGGGCTTTTATCCCGAGGGGGGTTAAGGTTCCTCAGATCGATCCGCATAAAGAGTGGGAAGTGAAGCCGCTCCTTGCTGTTGGCGATGTGGTTACGCCTGGTATGCCCATAGCTGAGGTCCAGGAGACGCCGCTGGTGATACACAAGCTCTTGACCTCTCCAGAAATAGAAGGGGAAGTTTCGTTCGTCGTCCCATCTGGCTCTTACCGCGGCGACGCGGTGATAGCTAAGGTGAGAGACCGTTGCGGGAAAGAGATCGAGATCTTCCTATCGTGTCGCTGGCCCGTGAAACTGCCGCGCCCGTGCAGGGAACATCTCCCTCCCAAAGAGCCGCTTGTGACGGGACAGCGCGTTATCGATGGGCTCTTTCCGATTGCCAAAGGCGGCGTTGCGGCCATTCCGGGGGGGTTCGGGACTGGCAAAACCATAACTCAACACCAACTCGCCAAGTGGAGCGAGGCGAATGTGGTGGTTTACATAGGCTGCGGCGAAAGAGGAAACGAGATGACGGAGGTGCTCGAGGAATTCCCTGAGCTTCAGGATCCAAGATCTGGCAGGCCGTTGATGGAGCGGACGATCTTAGTGGCCAATACCTCGAACATGCCTGTGGCCGCGAGGGAGGCGTCCATCTATACGGGGATAGCCATGGCAGAGTATTATAGGGACATGGGCTACGATGTCGCTCTTATGGCCGATTCGACGTCACGATGGGCTGAAGCGCTCAGGGAGATATCCGGCAGATTGGAGGAGATACCGGCCGAAGAGGGCTTTCCTGCCTATCTGCCAACCAGGCTTGCGGAGTTTTATGAACGTGCTGGTCGCGTTGTGACCTTGAGCGGCGACGTTGGAAGCATCACCATAATAGGTGCCGTTTCCCCTCCAGGAGGCGACTTTACCGAGCCAGTCACCAGGCACACAAAGCGCTTTATCCGTTGTTTCTGGGCACTCGACAAGAGCTTGGCCAACGCCAGACACTTCCCTGCCATAAGTTGGCTCGATTCTTACAGTGAATATGCGAAGGAAGTGGAGGAATATTTTGAGACCAATGTGGATCCGCGATGGGGCGAGCTGAGGGAACGGATGCGCTCGATCTTGGCCGAAGATGAGAGAATTCAGCAAGTTGTGCGCTTAGTGGGGGAGGACGTGCTGCCCGACGAAGAAAGGCTTCTGACGTTTACGGCTTACTTGGTTAAGAACGGATACTTGCAGCAGAGCGCTTTTGGCCCCGACGCCTACTCGCCGCCGGCCAAAGGTTTTCTCATATTGAGCCTGATATTGCACTTTTACGAAAAAACGTTGGGCTTGATAAAACAGGGCGTGCCGTTCTCCCTCATTCGCGAGGGAGAAGCAGTGACGAACCTGTCCCATCTGAAGGAGCTTTCTTTAGAGGAAATACAATCCGACTACTCTAAGCTCACCGAAGAGCTCGACGGCTACCTCGATCGGGTGGGTAGCGAACGTCTGGCCACGAGAGGAAGATGACGAAATGGCGTTGGCAGAGCATATAGGGGTAGAAGAGATATACGGCCCTTTCGTGCTGGTGGGCGAGACGGAGGGGGTGGGCTATGGAGAGCTGGCCGAGGTTAGAGATTCAAACGGTACCACTCGTTTGGGGCAAGTCATGCTCGTGAGTGAGGAAGCTACGCTGGTTCAAGTTTTTGCTGGCACTCAGGAGCTCGTACCTGAGGCCGCGAGAGTGCGCTTTTTAGGCAAGGGGCTAGAGATGAAGCTCTCTCCTTCCATTTTGGGCAGAGTCCTTTCAGGCCTTGGAGAAGACAGAGACGGCTGCGGTCCGGTTTTTGGCGGCTTGAGCCGTGACGTCAACGGGATGCCCATCAACCCCATGGCCCGTTCCTACCCTCGAAACTTCATCCATACTGGCATCTCCGCATTGGACATCCTGTCCACGCTCATAAGGGGTCAAAAACTGCCCATATTTTCCGGCAACGGCCTTCCCCACAACAGATTGGCTGCGCAGATAGCTAACCAGTCGCGCTTGGTGGGGGAGGAAAACTTCGCCGTTGTTTTTGCCGGAATAGGAGTTAAGCGCGATGACGCGGCTTTCTTTATGGACGAGTTATTTGAGAAGGGGCGCGCCAAAAATATCGTGGTCTTTTTGAACTTGGCTGACGATCCGGTGATAGAGCGCATTGCTACGCCGCGCTTCGCCTTAACTGTCGCTGAATATCTCGCCTTCGATATGGGCATGCACGTCCTGGTCATCATGACGGATATGACGAGCTATTGCGAGGCGCTGAGGGAATTGGGTGTGGCGAGG
The DNA here is from genome assembly GCF_016125955.1 of Acetomicrobium sp. S15 = DSM 107314. Taxonomy (NCBI): domain Bacteria; kingdom Thermotogati; phylum Synergistota; class Synergistia; order Synergistales; family Acetomicrobiaceae; genus Acetomicrobium; species Acetomicrobium sp. S15 = DSM 107314. The sequence continues at coordinate 24,267 of NZ_JADEVE010000127.1, forward strand.
GGAGAGGTGCCGAGCAGGAAAGGCTATCCGGGCTATATGTATAGCGATCTCGCCTCAATATATGAGCGAGCTGGCGTAATACACGGCGGCAAAGGAAGTCTTACACAACTTCCTATACTGACCATGCCTAACGATGACATCACTCATCCGATACCTGATCTTACCGGTTACATAACGGAAGGACAAATAGTGCTGTCGAGGGAACTGGATGCCAAGGGAGTATATCCCCCTATAGACGTTCTTTCCAGCCTCTCTCGTCTCATGAAAGACGGCATAGGCAAAGGATACACCAGGGAAGACCATCCAGATGTGGCAAGCCAACTTTTCGCCTCGTACAGCCGAGTCCAAGACGTGCGGGCCTTAGCCAGCGTCGTAGGAGAAGACGAGCTTTCACAGGTCGATGCTGCTTATATGGACTTCGGGAAGGCCTTCGAGGAATGCTTCGTAAGACAATCCTACGATGAAGACAGAGATATAGGGCAATCGCTCGATATGGCGTGGGATCTGCTAAAAGTCCTTCCCAAGGGCGAACTCACGCGCATTCCAAAAGAAGAAATCGAGCGGCGCATGAAATGAGGGAGGTGTTTGCGGTGGCGAAGTTCACGTTGAGTGTGCCCGATATGTCATGTCAGCATTGTGTAAATCGCATTACCAAGGCATTGGCAGGGTTGGGCCTCTCAAAACACAGCGTGAGCCTGGAGGATAAAGTGGTAGAGGTGGAGGCTCCCGACATAAAAGTCGTCATGGATGCTTTGGAGGAGATAGGCTATCCGGCCTCGATAGTGCAGGACAGTTTGTAGATCCATCAAGGATGCTACAAGCCGCGCGCTGGGTTTGTGTTAAAATAACAGACAAGATCTCGTAAGGCGACGGAAGGTCCGTCGCCTTACGATTGAAAACGTGCGGAGGTTTTGAAATGGCAGAAGAAAGTGGAGGACTTGGGAAGGTCCTTCCTTTGACTTTGGAAGAAGAGATAAAACAGAGCTATCTCGACTATGCTATGAGCGTCATAGTAGGGCGCGCAATACCGGACGCCCGCGACGGCCTCAAGCCGGTTCAGAGGAGAATACTCTACAGCATGCTCGAGCTGGGGCTGCGCTCCAACCAGCCGTATAAGAAATCGGCGCGCATAGTTGGAGAGACGATGGGCAAATACCACCCTCACGGCGATGCGGCCATATACGATGCGCTGGCCCGTATGGCTCAAGATTTCTCCATGCGCTATCCTCTGATCGATGGACAGGGGAACTTCGGCTCCATAGACGGCGACCCGCCGGCTGCCATGCGCTACTCGGAGGCCAGGCTCTCTTCTCTCGGGGAAGAGATGCTGGCTGATATAGACGAAGACACCGTAGATTGGGGCCCCAACTTTGACGAATCGCTCCGCGAGCCTCTCGTGCTGCCGGCGCTTCTGCCCAATCTGCTGTTGAACGGCTCTTCTGGCATAGCCGTCGGTATGGCCACGAATATCCCGCCTCATAACCTCGGCGAAGTGATCGATGCCCTGTGCCTTTTTGTCGAGAAGGACGGTAATGTGGAGCTCGACGAGATCTTAAGCGTCCTGCCGGGGCCGGACTTCCCCACGGGCGGCATTATCATGGGGAGGGAAGGCATCGTAGATGCCTACAAGACCGGAAGGGGAAAGATCATCGTCAGGGGCAAGGCGCACGAGGAAGAATCGGGACGAGGCAGAAAGGCCGTCGTCATCACCGAGATCCCGTACATGGTCAACAAAGCTAGCCTCGTGGAGACGATTGCCCGAGAGGCGAAAGAAGGGCGCATCAACGGCGTGACCGACATAAGGGACGAGTCGGACCGCAGGGGGCTCAGGATCGTCATTGAGCTGCAGCGCGATGTCGATCCTGATTTGACACTTCGCCAGCTTTATACCCATACTCAGCTTCAGACCACCTTTGGCGTCATAAATCTGGCCCTCGTGGACGCAAAACCGGTTGTGCTCCCGCTTCTCGAGCTACTCCGAGTGTTTGTGGAACACCGCAGGTCTGTGGTAAGAAGGCGCACCGCCTTTCGTCTCAAGAAAGCTGAAGAGAGAGCTCATCTGGTCGAAGGGCTGGTTCGTGCGCTGGATATGATTGATCGGGTCATCGCGCTGATTCGGTCATCGAAGGATACCAGAAGTGCCGAAGCCGGCCTGGTCCAGGAGTTCGAGTTCACCCAGGCGCAGGCTAAGGCTATACTGGACATGCGCCTCCAGCGCCTCACCAATTTGGAGAGGCATAAATTGGAGGAAGAGCTGGCAAGTCTTCTCCAGGATATAAGCCGATATAACGCAATATTAACTTCACCTAAACTGCTTGATAGTGTAGTTAGAGATGAACTTGTTGGATTAAAGAATCGCTATTCCGATAGTCGTCGCACGGAAATTTCGGACTCATTAGAAATCCTTGCCGAGGAAGAGCTGATCCCCGAGTCTGAAATCGTAGTGGTCCTTTCACGTGACGGTTACTTGCGCAGGATGCCCCTTGGCGATTATCGTTCGCAGGGGAGGGGGGGGAAAGGCGTAAAGGGCGTAAACCTCTCGAGCGAAGACGAGATAGCGAGGCTCATCGTCACAACCACACACCGCAACGTATATTTCTTTACGAGCGAAGGGCGAGTCTTTGCGATCCGCGGATATGTTATCCCAGAAGTAAAGAGTGGCAAGGGGAAAAACGTGAGCCGTTTCCTATCTCTGGGGGAGAACGAAGAGATCGTTACCCTCGGCGACAGTTGTACAGAGAGGGCTAAATTTGTATTCTTCGCCACTAAGCTCGGAAAAGCGAAAAGGCTTCCTGTCTCCGAGCTCGAAGACCTTACCAGCGTAGGTCGTAGGGTAATGGGATTTGAAGATGGCGATGCTATCGCTCGCGTCCGTTTTACCTCTGGCGAGGACGAGTTGGTCTTGGTGACGGCCTCGGGACAAGCGCTCAGAATCGACGAGAGAGAAATCCCTCCCCAGGGCAGGGCAGCGCGCGGAGTTAGGGCTATGCGCCTCGCCGAAGGAGATATAGTCGTCGGGTGCGACGTCGTAAGGACCGGCAGAAGGATGTTTTTAATATCCGAGCTGGGCGTGGGCAAGCTGGTGGAATATGACGAATTTTCCCGTCATCATCGCGGCGGAATGGGCGTCCGCGCCATGAGGCTCACAAGCCGCACTGGCTCGCTGGTTGGGTCGTGGGGAGTTGGAATGCAAGACGAGGTCTTTGTGGTCACCGGCAAGGGGCGCATCATCAGGCTACCCATCAACGGCATGCCGGTGATGAGCCGGTCTGCTACAGGTTATATTTTAGTCCGCTTAGACGAGGGAGACGTCGTAGCCGATGTGTCAGTCATCCATGAGAATGTCGCCGAAGGGGATTGAGGATGCGAATAGCATCTGAAGGGCGCAAAGGCATAGGCATTTTGGCGCTCCTCGCTATGGCGAGTTGGTTTGTGAGCCTGCCAATATGTGTGGCAATTGCCGTTTTCGCGCTCTTAGTGGCATGGTTTTACCGCGACCCGGATCGCAACCCGCCGTCCGATCCCGCCCTATGGGTAAGTCCCGCAGATGGGAAGGTCGTCGAGGTGGAAAGAGAGTTCTGTCAAGGTTTGGGGGAAGCGACGAAGGTGGGAATATTTATGTCGATCTTCGACGTCCACGTAAACAGGGCCCCCTTCTCCGGGCGAGTGATCTCGACGAGATATGTGCCGGGCAAAAAGTGGTTTGCTTTTGCTCCTAAGGTTTCGGAGGAGAACGAGCGCCTCTACCTTTTGATCGATACCCCCTCGGGAGTAGCGCAGTTGGTCCAGATCGCCGGCATTTTGGCGAGGCGGATAGCTTGCAGGGTGAAAGAGGGAGACAGATTGGAGCGGGGTGAGCCTTTTGGTATGATAAAATTGGGTTCTAAGGTAGATGTGTATTTGCCTGAAGGTGTGAGGCCATTGGTCGGAGTTGGAGCAAAAGTTATGGCGGGGGAAACGCCGATTGGGGTGATGGATAATGAGCAGAAAGCGCAAGAAACGACGCAAGTACATAACTTTTAAGCAAATTTTGCCCAACATGATCACGAGTGGCAATATATTGACGGGCGTCCTTTCTTTGGTGTTGGCCTGGCATGGTCATATCTTGCCCGCCGCTTGGCTCGTTCCGGTGGCGGGTATTTTTGACTTCATGGATGGCAAAGTCGCCCGCACCTTAGGAGGGAGCAGCTCTTTCGGGGTTGAGCTGGACAGCCTGGCTGACGTGGTGAGTTTCGGCGTCGTCCCTGCCATGATATTTTATTCCGCATATATGAAGGGGTTTTGGGGGGTCGTAGGGGCGCTCGTCATCGCCTTTTACGTCTTGTGCGGCGCTTTGCGTTTGGCTCGCTTTAATGTCACGTCTTTTTGCTCGGCCTTTCAAGGGCTTCCTATACCTGCAGCTGGGACCTTCCTTGCAGCTTTTGTAGTGGCTGGTTATGCTCTTCCTCCTTTAGCAGCAGCGGCGATTGTCTTTTGCACGGGAGGCTTGATGATATCGAACCTCCGCTACAGCAACTTCAAGATGCTTCACGCGAGGAACTTGAGCAAAACAAAGACATCGGCCTTGGCGATCCTGCTCGTAATCCTCTTTGTGATCTTTCGCAACGCCATGCCGCTCGCTGCCGTCTCGCTTTACGTGGCAAGCGGCATCATCGGTTTCGATTGGGGTAGATGGCTTGCCACCGATGATGACGAGGCTACCGAGGAGATATAGGCCAACTCGCAGACCACTTGAAAGGTTGCGCATATCGCCGACTAACGGAGTTTGCGCTAATAACCTTTGATGCGCCTCATTGCCCATAGCAATACAAAACCTAGGCACGCTCCTGGTATGCTGCTCGCAAGGAATGCGGAGAGCAAAAAGCCGAAGCCTGCAACTTTTCCGGCTGCAGGTCCTATCAAGTAAGCGGAAAGGCTCGCGCCGATAGGCCCGGTGCCGAGCGGCTCGAGGAGAGTAGCCCAGTGTCGGCGTCCTTTGCCGAAAATGGGCAGACGAGATGCAAAACCCACCACGAGCGCTCCGGGCAGGCTTCCGGGGAAGGCGAAGATCGTGCCCGTGCCCATCGCATTTCTAATAACGCTGGCTACGAGCGCTGCCCCGGCCGCCCACCACGGTCCCAAAAGTACGCCCGCCACGGCATTTACCGTATGCTGAAAGGGGTAACAACGCGTAGGGCCTATAGGAAAAGATATGCCGGAAAGCAACACGGCCGTCGCTGCGAGCACCCCGGCCAGTGCGAGCTTTCGTATCGCCTCGCGGTTCATTTAGTTACACCCCCACTCCATAAAAGTTTATTCACGTCGATCGGGCTCTTTATCAGCCCGAATTCTGAGGCGAAATCGGCAAAGCGCTGCCATCTCGCGATGTCAAGCAGTTGGCTCTGCGCGTAAAGCGGAAGCGTTAGTATAAAGACCTCCCGTTCAAGCTCCTTTGGTGCCTCAGGAAGGGCTTTAAAGTAAAGAGAAAGCGCCTCTTCGGGGTCGCGCCTAACGTCGTCTATGGCCCTTTGGATGGCACGCCTAAAGCTGTGCAGGGCCTCCTCGTTTTGAGCAGCGTATTCAGCGCTGGTCACCATCACTAACTCGTCGAACTCGGGTATGCCATGTTCTTCGAAGGCGAAAAAGGCAGGCTTGTATCCTTCTTGCCTTAATTCTACGAACTCGTAGTTCCTGTAACCTCCAGAGACAGCATCCACCTTGCCCGAGACGAGCGATTGGACTATGGTAAATCCCACGTGGATGAGCTGATATCGCGAGATGCCGTTTATCTTAGCGAAAGCCTCCGTGAGCACGTCCATTACGCTTGGCACCGTATATCCTATCTTTTTGCCCTCGAGGTCTTTCGGCTTTTTAATCCCTCTATCTTCAAGGTATAGCAAGGTGGTCAGCGGATGCCCTATGAGGCGTCCGGCGACCTTGATCGGTATTCCCTCCGATGCTGCCACTATCGTCTGGGGTTGATAAGATATGCCGAGCTCCACCGCTTTCGCTGCTGCGAGTTTCAGCGGGTCTGACGTATCTGAGGGGGATAAAAACTCCACTTCCAATTCTTCGCCTGCGAAATATCCCCTTTCGCGAGCCACATAAAGGGGGAGGTGATCCACGTTGGGAAACCAATCGAGCATCAAGCGCACTTCTTTTGCGCTCGCAGGAGCTGCTATGGCGAAGATCACAGACAAGATCGCGACCAATTTTTTCATCTTTTTAACCCTCCTTCTTCCAGTAGAGCACCTTATTCTCCACCAACCCCACCAGTCCCCATAAGCCCATGCCTATCAGCGTGAGCCAAAGGATCGATGCGAAGACCATATCAGCCCGAAGTCTGGCGTTCATCTGAATCATGAGATAGCCCAGCCCCCTTTGGGCCCCTACCCACTCCCCTATGACGGCGCCTATGGTGGCTACGGCGACCGCCATCTTTAACCCGGCGAAGAATGACGGCAATGCCCACGGCCAGTGGAGCAACCGCAGCTTCTGCCAGAAGGAGGCGTCCATCAAATCGAAGAGCAGTTCGTAGTCTTTATCGCAATTTTTGAAACCCTCCAAGAGCGATACAGTGATTGGGAAGAATATAATCACCGCTGCCATCACCACCTTGCTCGTGACGCCGTAACCGAGCCATACTATGAGGAGCGGTGCGAGGGCAAAGACTGGGATAGCCTGAGAGGCCACAAGCAGCGGGGAAAGAGCACGTTCTACAATCTTGTGATAAAACATGGAAATAGCAAGCGGCACAGCCACAGCTAAAGCCAACGCTAACCCGAGGAGGATCTCGGCTGCCGTGGTCATGGCATGAGTGAACAAGATTGACGCCTGTAAAAAGGAAACTGCGAAGACGCGCGATGGCGGAGGTAGTATGAAGGGCTGAACGTTGAAGAGACGGCATCCCACTTCCCAGACTATGAAAAACGCACAGAGCGGAACGAATGCTGCTGATCTATTGTGCAACTGTCAACTCCCTCTTCAGCTCAGAGAGCACAACCTCTTTGTAGCGTCCTATCTCCGGATCAGAGGGTCTGCGCGGCTTCGGCGAGGTGATGTGGATGTGCTCGAGAGGCCTCATTGGAGAGGACGAAAGGATGACGACGTCGTCGGCCAGAAGGAGAGCCTCTTCGACGTCGTGGGTGATCATCAAGACGGTTTTCCCGAACTCGAGTTGCAGGTTCAAGAGCTCTCCCTGGAGTATGCTCCTCGTCAATGCGTCGAGGGCGGAGAGCGGCTCGTCGAGGAGGGCCAATTCCCTATCGAACGCGAGCGTCCTCACCAATGCGGTTCTCTGGCGCATTCCGCCCGAAACCTGATGCGGCAGATAGTTTTCGAAGCCGGACAGGCCGAAGCGCGCAAAGAGGTCCCTGACGGTTTTGCGGTCATCTTCTTTTTGCCTCTTGAGAATCTTCATGGGAAGGAGCGCATTTTCTTCGAGAGAAAGCCATGGAAGGAGCAGGTCCTTTTGCTGCATATAGGCGGCAACATGCTTGAGGTCGTTTACGGTTTGACCGCCCCAAGATATCTCTCCGGAATCCATGGACAGCACCCCCATGAGCACGTCGAAAAACGTGCTTTTGCCGCAACCAGAAGGGCCGACGAGGGCGCAGAAAGCGCCGCGCGGAACCTCCAAATTCAGATCCTTAAAGACCGATAAGTCTGCGAAACTTTTGGATAGATGAGTCACTTTTAAGATATTGCCGACCTCCCTTTGTGCCGGGCATGTCGGCGGTAGGAAGGATTTGTCGAGAGGGTGCACCTTCCCTGCGCCGGTATGACCCGGATCAGGTTCCAGGGGTCGAGGTTGGCTACCTCCTCTCAGTCGGTTTTATTCGACTCCCCCGATGCACTTTTTATATACATCTTTGTCGCCGTGTCGTCAATCGGCTGTCTTGTTTGCACGAGATCTATCTTTACCGACCAGAGCGTGCGATTGCCGATATTGTGTCCACGTCGCATTGCTGAGGATCCCTTTGAGCACGACGCCATTTGTGCCGTTTTAGCGAAACCCCATCGCCTCGGGGATCCTTATGTTAAAATAAAAACACAAAGGTGCACACATAGAGGATTTGAAGGACAAGCCTCGATATATAAAGAGGAGGGAGTATGGCATGTTTTGGAGGCGCGAGAGGGCCGAGGCCGAGGACGATGAGCAAAAGGATCTGCCGCCTGAGGAGAAACCGAGTGGGTTAAAAGAGAACAGAGAGCTGGGCAAAATTTCTCTCACCTTTCACATTGGCGACGAGAGTCAAGTTGGGCGAGTGGCCTTGCTTTTGGCCTCCACCACCTCTCCGGAAGCAGAGGAGGAGTGCAAGGATCAAATAGCGGCTATGGGGTGGCGCTCTGTGGCTACAGAGGTAGGGGGGTTGGCCGGAGAGGTCCCGCATAAGCTGACGAGGGCGGTGGTGGGCGCTGCTTTGAACGGGGGGGTTGTGAGCAAGAGCAGCGGAGAGATGCATGCCTTAATGCACGCTACCGCGGAGGCTATCGGCAGTTTTATGGCGATGAGCCTCTTGGAATCCAGCGTAGGCGTTAAACTCGCTATAGTTAGAAATGACGGTTGGTTGGCTGTGGCAGTCGTCGGCGACGCGGCTTATCATGCGATGGCTCATCACGAGCGAAGCGGCTTGGGTATAATGCATATATGAAGGAGGTGACGCTCTTGAAAAAGGATATTCATCCCAAATACGATCGCTGCACAGTCGTATGCGCTTGCGGCAACACCTTTGAGACAAGGTCTACGTTGCCGGAGATAAGGGTTTCCGTTTGCTCTGAATGTCATCCATTTTATACGGGAAAGCGAGGCCGTATGGCCGAGGCCGGGCAAGTGGAGAAGTTCCAGAAGAAATATGCTGGCATAGACTACGGTCAGAAGAAAGATGCAGAAGAGGGCAGCGCAAGGGAATAGCTGTGTATCGTTGTTAAGTCATACGCCTGAACCGGATAAGCTGGTGGCTGCGGCTGCGCGGTTGTGTTATAGTTCCTCCTCTGCCTCGAACCTCCTCGAGGGGATGGGGGTGGAGGAGGAGAAAAAGCTTATCTGCCAACTGCGGCAGAGTGGACATCTGTCCCCTTTTGAGCACGCCTCCTTTTCTTTCGCCTTGGGAGGGATCAGTCGCACGTGTTCTCACCAGCTGGTTCGCCACCGCATCGCAAGCTTCAGCCAGCAGAGCCAACGCTACGTGTCCATGAGGGAAGCACAATATGTCATGCCTTTGTCTATAAGAGATTCGGAAGCAGCTCGCAGCGTTTTTGAGGAGCATATGTCCCGTTCCAGTGTCCTTTACAGGGAGCTGGTCGAGATGGGGATCCCTAAAGAAGATGCCCGCTTTGTGCTTCCCCAGGCGTGGGAGACCCGCATGGTAGTGACGATGAATGCAAGGGAGCTCCTTCACTTCTTCGAGCTCAGGCTGTGCCGCAGGGCGCAGTGGGAGATCAGAGAAGTGGCCAGGAAAATGCTCGTTTTGGTCAGAGAGGTGGCGCCGCTTCTGTTTGAGTTAGCCGGCCCACCTTGCCTGCTTTATGGCAAATGTCCTGAAGCGCTTCCTTGTGGTCGCCCCTACGCGCATGGGGATATAGAAGCGCTGTTGAGTGAAGAATGAAGCTTGGTATATGCGGGAGAGTAGACGACGATGGATTTGGAAGACAAACTGAATGAGGTGGAAAAAAACTACCGCGACCTTGAGGAGCGCTTGAGCGATCCCAGCGTGGCTTCTAATCCGCTTGAGGTATCCAAACTGGCCAGGCGATATGCAGAGCTCGGCCATGTGGTGAGCAAGTATAGGGAATACAAAGAGGTTGCCTCTAAATTGCGCCAAGCACGCGAAATTCTCGAGTCCGAGAGTGACGAGGAGATGCGTCAGTTGGCGCACGAGGAGCTTCGTACTCTGGAGCCCCAACTTGAGGAGTTGGAGGCACAGATCAAGCTCCTCTTGCTTCCCAAGGATCCGAACGACGATAGAAACGTCATAGTGGAGATACGGGCAGGCGCAGGCGGCGAGGAGGCTAGCCTCTTCGCGGCTGTGTTGTTCCGCATGTATATGCGCTACGCTGAGCGCAAAGGATGGACTACGGAGATGCTCAGCTCGAGTGAGACGGGCCTTAAAGGTTTCAAAGAGGTCATATTTCGTATCGAAGGAGAAGGCGCGTATAGCTTGCTCAAATATGAAAGCGGCGTGCATCGCGTTCAACGCGTTCCTGTGACCGAAGCGAGCGGTCGCATCCATACATCGACCGCCACTGTTGCGGTTCTGCCGGAGGCGGAAGAAGTGGATGTCCACATAGATCCGGACGATTTGAAGATTGACACCTTCCGTGCCAGCGGTGCAGGCGGACAATACGTGAACATGACAGACTCCGCCGTTCGGATAACGCATTTGCCGACAGGCATCGTCGTGACTTGCCAGGATGAGCGATCCCAGCTCAAAAATAGAGTAAAAGCCATGCAGCTTCTGAGGGCGAAACTCTACGAGATGGAAACGAAAAAGCAGGAGGACGAGCTTGCCGCCGAACGGAAGGGTCAGATCGGCACGGCCGAGCGGTCCGAGCGGATACGGACCTATAATTACCCTCAAAATCGCGTTACCGATCATCGCATAGGGCTTACGCTCTATAAACTGGACCAAATTTTAGACGGAGACCTCGATGAGCTGATCGAGGCCCTCGTAATGGCCGACCAGTCGGAGAGGCTCAAGCGGTTAGAGGCTTAACCCTTTGGTGACAGTAGCGGAAATTAGGCGTTCCCTGACGACATTATTACGAGATGGCGCAATAGACAACGCTGCATTTGAAGCGGATCTACTGTTGTGCCACGAGTTGGGTTGGAAGAGAGATCGCCTCTTTCTAAACTCGGAATACTCCCTGTCGTCACATCAGGCGGAGAGGTTGATCGCGCTGGCCAGACGAAGGGCGAATCGCGAGCCGCTCGCGTATGTGTTGGGAGAATGGGAGTTTTGGGGAATGCCGTTAGCTGTTGGGCCTGGTTGCCTTGTGCCGCGTCCGGAGACTGAGTTTTTGGTCGAAGTGGCCCTTTCCTGTTTTGAGGAGGGGCTCTTTTTAGATTGGGGCACGGGAAGCGGGTGCATAGCTGCAGCAATAGCTACGGAAAGGCCGTCGGCCCGCGGTATTGCTGCCGATGTCAGTTCTCGTGCGTTGGCCTTTGCGCGGCAAAACCTTCTCCGCTATGGATTAATCGATAGGATAGCGCTATGCTGTGAGAGCGATCCGCTTCACTTGCAATTAGACGATGCTTCTTTGGAGCTGATCGTGAGCAATCCTCCCTATATCCCTACCGGAAAGCTAAAAGGCCTCATGCCCGAGGTTTCCCTTTATGAACCGAAAGAGGCACTGGATGGTGGGGAAGACGGGCTCGTCGCTTACAGGCCTTTGTTGAGAGCATCGTCGCGGTTTTTGCGAAGAGGCGGTTTTCTGGTCGTTGAGGTAGGCGATAAGGAACAGGCGGATGCCTTGATGGAAATTGGTGCTGGGGTTCTGGAGTTCGTCGACTGCATGAGCGACTACGGCGGCATCCCCAGGGTGTGCTTGTGGCGCAAGGCCGATCTTTAGATGGGAGGATTGAACGAAATGGAAAAACGCGAGCTCGTTATCGTAGGAGCCGGACCAGCAGGCCTCACGGCAGCTATTTATGCCAGGCGCGCCGGCCTTGATGTGTTGTTGCTGGAAAAGGGAGTGGTCGGGGGCCAAATAACGCTCACTGTTGACGTGGACAATTGGCCAGGCTTGAGGCGCGTATCCGGCGGAGAGTTGGCCGAATCTATCAGGAAACATGCAGAAGAGTTTGGGCCTGAGTTCAGGGAATCTGAGGTGAGCAAAATAGAGTCCCGAAATGGGGCCAAGGTAGTGCTCACTTCGAAGGGAGAGATCGAAGCGGAAGCCGTGATCGTAGCCAGTGGCGCCACCTTTCGCAAGCTCGGGGTCCCCGGAGAGGTAGAGTTTTCGGGCCGAGGGGTAAGTTTCTGCGCAGTCTGCGACGGGCCATTCTTTAAGGATGTGCCTGTGGCGGTAGTTGGCGGAGGCAATACGGCCGTGGAAGAGGCCGATTACCTGACCAGATTCGCCTCGAAGGTCTATATAATACATCGCAGGGATAGCTTTCGCGCCGACAAGGCAGCGATTCAAAGGGCACTCTCAAACCCTAAAATAGAGGTCTTATGGAACTGCGTCGTGCAAGAGATAAAAGGTGGAGACATGGTCGAAGGGGTCGTCGTCAAGGATCTCAAGGCTGGGTCGTCATGGGAATTGCCGGTTGCAGGTGTTTTCGTCTTCGTGGGTCTCATCCCGAGTTCTGAAGCCGTCAAAGATCTGGTCGAGACTAAAGAAGGATGGATCATCACAAATGAGGCGATGGAGACATCGGCAGAGGGGGTTTTCGCAGCCGGTGACGTGCGTCATAAATATTTGAGACAAGCCGTCACTGCTGCTGGAGACGGAGCCACTGCTGCCATGGCAGCATATTCTTATATATCTCAACAGCTTTACTGGCAGAAGCTGCTCTTCGGGCGGGATCACGTAGCGGCGCTCTTTTATTCTGCCATCGATGAGCCTCAAGTTAAATTGGCTGCGGATGTTGAGCAGTGGAGCGCTGAGAACAAAAAAGAAGTGATTTTAGTTGACGCCTATAAAAATGCGAAGATTAAAGATAGACTCGGGATAGACGAACTGCCCGTTATCATCGTATTGGAGGGTGGAAAAGCTAAGGAAATGAGGCCTGTTAAAACTCTTGAAGATGTATCTTCGCTCTTTTAGAGGATTGAGGTGGGACGGTTGATAGTTACGGTAACTCTGAACCCGGCTGTGGATGAAGAGTACATGGTGCCAGAGTTTCACTTGGGCGGTTGGTTTCGCGCGTCGAGCGTAAGGCAGCTGCCTGGGGGTAAAGGCATCAACGTCTCTGTGATCCTCAAGCAGCTCAATTACGATTCCGTCGCTATGGGTTTTTTGGCGGGGTTTAATGGCGAGTATATAAGGGATGCCATGCGGAGGATGCGGATTTCCACCAATTTCGTTCATGTAAAGGGCGAGACGCGGACGAACGTATATATTGTGGATCCTGTAGGGCATATGGAAACCGGCATAGCTGCCATGGGACCTTATATATCGGAAGAAGCGCTCTCTCGATTTACCATAAATTACGATCGCATGCTCAAGCGGGCCAGTTTGGTCGCTATAGGGGGTTCTCTCCCTCCGGGCGTTCCTCAGGATTACTATCGCACGCTGGTCGAGAAGGCGAAAACAGTCGGGGTGCCGGTCTTCTTGGATGCCGCCGGGCCGCCGCTTTCCGCAGCCCTCGAACTTGTGCCCACGGCCGTTCGGATCGACCATCGCTTTATATCGGTTACGCTGGGATATCCGATCGATTCCGTGGATAAGCTCGTAGAGCGCATTTCGCAGATTCACGCTCAAGGCGTGGGATGGGCGATCACGGCGTGTGCTACGCGCAATGGTCTCGGCAATATATTTTATACCCCCAATGGCATATATGTGGCAGAGACCGATGTCGATCAGGCGGTTTCTATGATAGGAGCCGGAGACGCTTTGATGGCCGGCCTCATTGTGGCGCACAAAGAGGGCATGGATACGGAGATGACCGTTCGCTTCGCCATGGCTTGCCTTTGGGAGGAGATCGCACACCCCGGTCATGGCATTGGAGGCATAGACAGGGTGAAATCGCTCATTTCGCAGGTTCGCCTCGAAAAGTTGGATTAGGAGTGACGGCAATGGTTATAGAGGAACTGATTGATCGAGATCTTACGGCTTTGACAGAGGACACCTCTTTAGCTGAGGCCATCGAGGTTTTGTCCATACATCGCATCTCCAGCGCGCCAGTGGTGGATTCCGATGGCAAAGTCGTGGGCATCTTGAGTGAAAAAGATATAGTGAGGGCCGCTCTGCCGGGGTATTTCGAATTGCTGCAAGATCCGACATTCATTCCGGACCTTGGACAATTCCGCTTTAGGCTGAGAAGGGTTAGCCGTGAGGCCGTAAAGAAGTATATGACTAAGAAGGTCATCGCCTTCACCGAAAACGACAGCGACTTTCATGTAGCCATGATCCTGATAAAGAACAATATCAAACGTGCCCCTGTGGTCCAAGATGGCACGTTGGTGGGCATGATAAACCGCGCAGATCTGCTGCAGCACCTCATGAGCGAAGGTAAGAACGATGCCTGAGGTTTTGTTCGTCTGTACCGGCAATACCTGTAGAAGCCCGATGGCAGCTGGTATAGTGCGATTTTTGTTGGAAGAGAAAGGGCTCGCCAATTTGTGGAGCGCGTCATCGCGAGGCTTAATGGCGGAAGATGGAGCGCCGCCGAGCGATCTGGCGGTCAAAATATTGCTTGAGGAATACGGCATAGACATCAGCTCTCACAGGGCAGCTCAACTCACAGAGTCAGATCTGGCAGCAGCGAGTTTGATCGTTGCAATGACCGTAAGCCAGGTAGAGCAGATAAAACGGCTCTTTCCCGCTCATGTCGATCGCGTCTATCTTTACGGAGCACTTGTAGATCCCAAACGGCAGATTAAAATACAGGAGTCTCAATGCCATGAGGATTTGCCCCATCCCTTCTTGTACAAGGATTACGAGGTGATCGATCCTTACGGAGGGGATGAGGAGCTTTATCGTATCGTGGCGCGTCAACTCTGGGATTACGGCAAGCGTCTTGTGGAAATGATCGAAGGGGGTAATTTTCCCTCGCCTTGTTACCGAAACTAAGAAAAGGGGGAGGGGATATAAATGGGCGGTAGTGCGCACGCCTCGGCCCAAGAAATTTACCTACAAAACCAGATAATGACAGCATCGAAAGAGAAACTTTTGCTTTTGACGTACGACATCGGCATTCGTTCTTGTGCGGTTGCAGAGGAAGCTATTTCTAAGAAAGATCGCGAATCAGCCAACACTCATCTCCAAAGGGCCCAGCGTGTCATCAGAGAGCTGATGGTAACGCTGAATGTAGAGGCGGATGAAAAGCTGGCAAAGACGTTGCTTTCGCTCTATAGCTTTATGCATGAACAGCTTGTCGAAGCCAATATCTATCTTGACTCAAACAAAGTCAAAACAGTTCGCGGCATGCTCGAAGAGCTGCGGCTTTCTTGGGAAAAAGCGATAGAAATATTGCGGAAAGAAAAAGGGGAGGTTCGCGAAGCTGCAAGTTCCAAAGTGCGGCAAATCCCTACCGGAGGGTTGAACGTTGCAGGTTGACGAGGAAAAAATCCGAGAGCTTGCCCTAAAGGAACTGAAGCTGTATATTGATCTTAATTCCCTCCTCGACGAAGAGGAGCGTTGCGTGGATCTTTCAGATGTTGAAGGGTTGATGGATGTTTTGAGGCGCAAGCAGCGCATCATCTCCGAGCAAGAGATGCTGCAAGGGCTATGGGCAGAAGTGGCCTCGGCTATGGGTATTAAAGACGGAAGAGAAAGCATATCGTTTTGGAACGCTCTGGCTCAGAGGTTGGGAGAGGAAGGTTATCGTCAGATAGTAAAGAAAGTCGAAGAGATTCGCAATCTCGTGTCCAGATTGCTTGAACGCGAAAGGGAGATCCAGTTACGTTTAGAAGGTCAAGTGGGGGAATTGCGCCAAAAGCTTTTAACTTTGCAAAAGGGCCGCCAGGCTTTTCGTGGCTATATAAAACACGACGGAGCCTCCGGTTAGCTATTTCGATCTCTGCGGTTTCGTTAGTTTTGTTGTGCGTCCTATTGCCCGCGATAGTAGCTTTTGCTGAGACGGACAAGGAATTAGCTAAGGAAATAGCACTGGGACAGAAAGTAGCTACTCAAATAGAGCGGCAGTGGGAACGGATCGCTGATCCAAGACTTGAAGCGCGCGTAGCCATGATTTTGCAACGATTCATGCCTTCTCTGCAAAGGGACCTCCCGTATGAAGTGAGGATAATAAAAGAAGACTCACCCAATGCCTTTTCCCTGCCCGGGGGCATAATCTATGTAACGTCGGGCATGCTCGATTTCGTGAAGAGCGATGCCGAACTGGCTGGCGTTATAGCTCATGAACTGGTTCACGCCGAGAATCGCCACGTCATGATTCAGGTAGCCAGAAATCAGCGGCTGAGCCTCCTCGCTTTGGGTGTAGCGATTGCAGGTGGGGGAGAGATAGCAGCGCTGGTCTTGGGCAACGTAGCTCAAGTGGCCATAATGAACGCCTACAGCAGGGACTTGGAACGGGAGGCCGACCTTGGCGCAGCTACTTTGTTAGCTGAGAGGGGTTATCCTCCTATTGCCGTCGTCACCACTCTTGAGAGATTAGAGGCTGAAGAGTGGAAGCGCCCTTACTTCGATCCCGGCATTTATCTGGATCACCCCAGAGTAAGCGAGCGCGTAGCGTATCTGATCGACTTTTTGAGGAGCAAAGGGTGGCCCATTAGAAGAAAGGAAGCCCTCCATCTTCTGCGCGTTCAAGTGCGTGCCGAAGGCAGCGAGTATATAATGACGATCGATAATTTCCCAGTCTGGAAGGGACCTCAAAATCCAGAAGCAAAGGCGCTATTAGACGAGACGGCCTCTCGACTGAACCGGGCGCTTCAGCTTGAGACGCAACCATATGACGTCCAGGTCATTCAACTGGAAGGCGTTTCTCATCTCAAGGTGGGTCGAGATCTCGTGGCAAGCGAAGATGAATTATTACCGGGAATGCCTTCCTTAGAAGATTTCAGGAACTCTCTTGTGGAGGCCCTTCAGCGAAGCCGCGCGCAGCATCCCATCGCGAACTATTTGAAGTGAACCTGCCGCTTTTCATCCGCAGCTGCTATAAAATAGAAGACAAAGCCTTGAGAGAGGAAGGCCTTCGTTCATGTATATAGCTTTATACAGAAAATACCGCCCGCAACGTTTTTCAGAGGTAGTGGGACAGGATAGCGTAGTGAAGGTTTTGAAGAATACTTTGAGGCGCAAAAAGGTGAGCCATGCTTATCTGTTATCCGGTCCGAGGGGTTCTGGAAAGACTACGATGGCCCGCCTGCTGGCGAAGGCGCTCAACTGTGAGCGCTTAAGCGATGACGCCGAGCCCTGCAATGCGTGCCCTTCATGCCAGTCCATAGCGAGGGGAGAAAATCTGGACGTGATGGAGATAGACGGTGCCTCCAACCGCGGCATTGACGAGGTGAGGGAGCTGAAAAGCCATGTGGCCCTCTCGCCCTTCTCTTCACGGTATAAGGTGTATATCATCGATGAGGTCCACATGCTTACGGAGGCTGCATTTAATGCTCTCCTGAAGACGCTCGAAGAACCTCCGGCTCATGTGGTCTTCACCCTCGCCACGACTGCGCCTCATAAGGTGCCGGTTACGATACGTTCGAGATGTCAGCATCTGCCGTTTCAACGTATCTCTGCTTCTCTTATGGTGGAGCGCCTGCGGCAAGTCTGCGTCTCTGAGGACATATCCGTAGAGGAAGAGGCATTGTGGGAAATGGCGCGTCAGGCAGACGGCTCACTTCGCGATGCCCTCTCTTTTTTGGAACAGGCGGTAGCCTTGGGCGAGGGAGATCTTACGGTAGAGGTCATAAACGATCTTTTAGGGGGAGGCAGTCGCTTTGAGCTGGAACAGCTGGTCATGTCCTTGCGGGATAGGCCGATCTCGGCGCTCAAGAAGTTTAAAGAAATGTTGAATAAGGGCCTCTCTCTCGAGAAGCTTTCCGAAGGGCTTTTTCTTCTCTTTAGGGACCTCTGGATAACCCACGAGTGGGGCGACGCAGCCTTAGCGGGGCTTGAGTTGTCCGAAGAAGAAATGCGCTTCCTGCTGGACGAAGCCCCTATGTGGGATTCAGCCTTTTTGCGCACTGCCATGCGCTTTTGCGCTAATATCATGCCCAAGGTACGCATGGGCCTTAGGGACGACGTGTTTTTAGGCATCTTCCTCGATTTGTTTTCTGATACATTAAAGTTAAGTGTCGCAGGGGGTCGGGAAACCGAAGAGACTGAGGATCAAGAGTCCTCTCTTCCTCTTGCAAGCGCCAGTGTGAAGGATGCAACTGCCGGCTGGCAAAGGGTCATGGAGCGCCTTTCGACGGACAACTTTCCCTTGTATTGCGCCATGCTATCTGCGGAAGTAGGACTGGCTTTGGGGGCAGTCATCATCTCCTTCCCCGATGACCACCCCTTTGACTTTCATGCGGCTGCAGCGGCGCGCTGTGCTGGACAACTGATTTCCCTCTGCAAGGAAGAATTGAACGCCGAATCGGTGGAATTGCGATGGAAGGGGCAAGGGGTAGCGCTTGCTCCCGATCTTCCTTTATCTCCAAGCTCGCCCGCAAAGGAAGTGAGCAGTGTTACTCTGCTGGCGCCAACCTTCGCCATGCCGGAAGCCTTGAAAGGTCGTCCGCCGCGCGAGAAGCATAGACTTGAGCAACCCGACGGACAAAGACAGATTCAGCAAATCTTGAGCTGGTTTGACGGCGAGATTCTTCTCGTCAAAAAGACAGAAGAGGAAGAGGAGATAAGAGGATTGGAAGGAGGAGAGGTTAACGTTGAATAAACCCTTTGTTCACCTCCATGTTCACTCGGAATATAGTTTGCTCGACGGCGCCATAAGATTAGACGAACTGGCACGCCAGGTGGCAGATTGGGGATCGCCGGCGGTTGCCATCACGGATCACGGCGTGCTCTTTGGGGCGGTAGAGTTTTATGAGCAATGCACGGCGCTGGGCTTAAAGCCGATAATAGGATGCGAGGTGTATGTCGAACCCCAGGGTCACACGCGCAGAGAAGGCAAGGAACGCAACTACCACCTCCTTTTGTTAGCGGAGAATCAAGAGGGATATCGTAACCTGGTGAAGTTGGTCTCCATAGCCAATACAGATGGTTTTTATTATAAACCGCGCATAGATTACGAGCTCCTCTCCCGCTACGCCAAGGGGCTGATTGGCTCTTCGGCCTGTATTGCTGGTGAGGTTCCCTCTCTGATCCTGGAGGGGAAGAAAAAAGAAGCCACAGAAAAGGCGGCACTGTATAACGAAATATTGGGGAAGGGCAATTTCTTCCTCGAGATCATGCCTAACTCTCTGCCCGAGCAGGCCATTGCCAACACAGCCCTGGTAGAGATGTCCCGCAGCACGGGCATACCCCTCATCGCCACCAACGATGCACACTATCTCAGGGCAGAGGATGCAGACTGGCACGAGGTGCTCCTCTGCGTACAAACCAACAGCACTGTCGACGATCCCAACAGGTACAAGTTCGGATGCAAGGACTTCTATTTGCGCTCGCCTGAAGAGATGTGGAATTTGTTAGGAAGCGAAGTGCCTGAGGCTTTGAATAACACATTGGAAGTACAGGAACGATGCCATGTGGCGTTCGAATTCGGCAAATATCGCCTGCCCAAGGTCAACCTGCCAAACGGGCAAACGGTGGAAGAAGCGCTGGAAATAGCAGCCCGTCAGGGATTGACAGCCCGCTTCAAGGGCAACCCTGTTCCAAAGCATTATGTCGACCGCCTCGAATATGAGCTCTCGGTGATAAAACGCATGGGTTTTGCCGGTTATTTCCTGATCGTGGCGGAGTTCATAGGCGCTGCGAAGGAGAGGGGCATTCCAGTAGGGCCTGGCCGAGGTTCTGCGGCTGGATCCCTTGTCGCGTACGCTTTGCGCATAACCGAGCTGGATCCGCTGCGCTACAATCTGCTCTTTGAGCGCTTCTTGAACCCCGAACGGGTGACGCTGCCCGATATCGATACCGACATATCCGACAAGAGGCGCGATGAGGTTATAAATTATGTAGTGGAAAGGTATGGCCGAGATAGAGTAGCCCAGATAATCACCTTCGACCGCATGAAGAGCAGGGCGGCTGTGCGCGATGTGGGCAGAGCTCTGAACATGTCTTATGGCGAGGTAGACCGGGTCGCCAAGCTGATCCCCATGCATGCCCACGACATCGCCAACGCCATGGAGTTATCGGCAGATCTCAAGAAGCTTTACGAAGAGCGACCTGAGGTAAAGAGGCTGCTCGATATAGCCAGCCATATTGAAGGGCTCGCCAGGCACTGCTCTCAGCATGCCGCAGGAGTGGTCATCTCCCCGGAACCGCTGGTAGAGATCGTCCCCATAAAGCGCATAGGTGACAACCAGCTCGTGACGCAGTTTTCGATGGAGCCGATCGAGAGGCTTGGCTTGGTCAAAATGGACTTTTTGGGTCTTCGTACGCTTTCTATGATCGAAGATACCTTGGCCAACATCGCAGCCAACGGAAAGGAAGTTCCGTCTTTGGACGATCTCCCTTTGGACGATGCGGCTACTTACGAGCTGCTCCAGGAGGGAGACACGATGGGCGTCTTTCAGTTGGAATCGAGCGGCATGGTACAACTTCTGAAGAAGCTGCACCCTGATTGCTTCGAAGACCTCGTAGCCGTCCTTGCGCTGTATCGTCCTGGCCCCCTGGGTAGTGGCATGGTAGATCAATACGTAGAACGCAAGCACGGCAGAACGCCGGTGGAATATCCGCTTCCAGAGCTTGAAGAAGTATTAAGGGAAACCTACGGCGTTATACTGTACCAAGAGCAGGTTATGGAGATAGCCGCCAGAGCGGCAGGTTTTTCTCTGGGCGAGGCGGACATATTGCGGCGCGCCATGGGCAAGAAAAAGGCGAGCGAGATGGAGATGCAGCGGGAGCGCTTTGTGAGCGGATGCGTAGGACGCGGGATCGATCGCAAAAAAGCCGAAGAGTTATTTGACATTATAGAGGTTTTTGCCGGTTACGGTTTCAACAAATCCCACAGTGCTGCATATGCTTTGATCAGCTATCAAACAGCTTATCTGAAGGCTAATTATAGAGCCGAATTCCTGGCCGCTTTCCTATCGAGTCATATAGGTTCCCGCATGGATAAATTGGGGCGTTATGTTCGAGACGTTCGCAATGCAGGCGTCGACGTCCTCCCTCCGGACGTGAACGAGTCAGGCGCTTCATTCACTGTGGTAGGTGACGTGATTCGCTTTGGCCTCAACGCTGTAGCTAAGGTCGGCTCAAGCGCAGTTCAGGCCATCCTCCGAGCGCGCGAGGGGAAAGGAACCTTCACGTCCCTTTGGGATTTCATGACCAAAGTGGACCTCAGGACAGTCAATAGGGCTGTCATCGAAAACCTCATAAAGGCTGGTGCCTTCGATTCTCTTCACGGGAACAGGCGTGCCATGCTCGAAGCCCTGCCCGGTTTTCTGGAATCCGCTTCGCGACGTGGCCTTGAAGGTGGCCAACAGTCGCTCCTTGCCTTTGTCGAGGATGTCGAGGAACCGAAGCTTCCCGATGTGGAGGACTTCGGGTTTTATGAGAGATTGGAGTTCGAGAAGTCGGCCCTCGGCCTTTATATCTCGGGGCATCCCTTCGAAGGATACGAAAGCCGTGTAAGGCCGTACATCACATGCAATTTGGCGGATCTCCCTTATTGGAGATCTGGCGAGGTCATGGCCACAGTGGGAGGAGTTATCGTTGGCGCAAGAGAGCGCTACACCAAGAAGGGGGATCCGATGGGAATCTTAGAGATAGAGGATGGGGAGGTGAAGGCCGAGGTCGTATGCTTCCCTCGCTTGTGGCAACAAATTAAGGAAATAGCTTCAGCCGGAAGGGTAGTGATAGCTGTTGGGAAGCCCAGAGAGCGATCAGAACTCTCTATGATAGCCGAGGACGTCCTCCCATTGGAAAGGGCCGAGAGAGAACTCACTCCGCTGGTGAAGTTGCGCGTAAACTTGGAACGGTGCCAGGAGCCGTTGGTCAGGGACTTATATCGCGAATTGAAGAGACACCCTGGCAAGGCGCCAGTATTATTGGAGTTGAGCAAAGAGTCGCTCAACGTCTTGATGCAGCTGAAGGAAATCCGCGTTGATCCAGCTCCTTCGCTCTTCGAAAAGCTAAATGGGTTCGCAAATGATGTCATAGAAGTAGTATGAAGGAGCATATCTGGAGGGATGTACGATGAAGGAGGAATTGGTCAATTATTCCGTTTTGAGCGATTATATCGTGATAAAAGCCTTAGAAAACGGAGTGACCGTGATAGGTCTTACACGGGGCGAAGAGACGCGATTTTCCCACACTGAGAAGCTCGATGCCGGAGAAGTCTGGATCTGTCAATTTACCGAGCATACATCAGCTATCAAGGTAAGAGGTAGCGCTGAGATACTAACGAAACACGGCAGGGTAGAGAGCGGAGGTAAGAGGCGTGAGGAAGGTTAAAATCGTATGCACGATAGGGCCGGCCTCCTCGAAGTATAACGTGCTTCGCTCCTTGGCGGAATTCGGCATGAGCGTGGCTCGCTTGAACTTCAGTCACGGAGACTATGAAAGCCACGGAGCGAACCTTGACCTTGTGAGGCTCGCAGAAGAGGAACTGGGGCGTCCCATTGCCACAATGTTGGATACCAAGGGCCCCGAGATCAGGACCGGCAAACTCGAAGGCGGCGGGCCCGTGTTTCTGGAAGGCGGCCAAACGTTTGTCTTGACCACAGATGAATGCTCAGGCAACGCCGAAAGGGTATCTATCAGCTACAAAGATCTTCCCAAGGAGGTTTCGCCTGGGCAAGAGATATTCATAGATGACGGCTCTATACATTTAAGAGTCGTAGAGATCAGCAAAAATGACGTAGTATGCACCGTCATCGTAGGTGGAGAATTGGGCGAGAAGAAAGGGGTTAACGTCCCTGGAGCTCACCTCTCAGTGCCGGCTCTGACCACTAAAGACAAGGAGGACATTCGCTGGGGGATTGAGCGAAATATGGACTATGTAGCAGTCTCCTTCGTGCGCACCCGTGACGACATCATGAACGTTAGGAAGACCATGGAGGAATTAGGCGGATCTATGAAGGTGGTCGCCAAGATTGAGACGAAGGAGTCTGTAAACAATCTCGAAGAGATCGTCCAGGTCGTAGATGGGGTGATGGTTGCGCGTGGTGACTTGGGGGTCGAGATGCCCACGGAAGACGTGCCTATCGTTCAAAAGAGGATCATCGATCTCTCTCGCGCCGAAGGCAAACCAGTGATAGTGGCGACGCAGATGCTCGATTCCATGATTCGCAACCCACGCCCCACGAGGGCTGAAGCCAGTGATGTTGCCAACGCCGTGCTCGACGGAGCCGATGCGGTGATGCTTTCTGGCGAGACGGCAAGCGGTAAATATCCAGCGGAAGCTGTAAAAACTATGAGCACTATCGTACTTCGCGCCGAGCAGGAGATGCGCCTTTGGCAGCGTCCGGCAACCGTTCCCATAAGGACATCCACGGTGCCGGATGCGGTGTCGCACGCCTCTGTATCCATTGCTGAGGGGATGAAAGCGAAGGCCATTATATCTCTCACCAGCAGCGGTAGCACTGCCAGGATGGTCAGCAAGTACCGCCCGCTTTGCCCTGTAATTGGCATTACCCCATCAAGTCGCACGTGGCGCGAACTCAGCCTCGTATGGGGGGTTTATCCCATTTATAAAGAAGACAGCTCAAGCGTAGATGAGGCTGTCGAGTCCTCTTTTTCGGCAGCCCTCGACGAAGGTCTAATTGAAGAAGGAGACATGGTGGTTGTGACCGCGGGCGTACCGGTGGGCATCCCTGGGACCACTAACATGGTCCAAGTGCATACCGTGGGTCGGATCCTCTTAAAGGGGATGAGCCTTATAAGGCGCAATGCTACTGGTCCGGTCCGCCTTGTGACTACGGTCGAAGAGGCTAAAAAAAAGGTGTGCCCTGGCGACATCATAGTTGTCAAGGAAGGCGTTAAAAGTTATATGCCGGTTTTTAAAAAAGCCGCGGCGATAATTGCCGAAGAGGGTGGCCTTGCCAGTTATGCTGCCATGGCGGCTTTGGAACTTGGCATTCCCTGTGTAGTGGGGGCTACAGGCGCTTCGAGTTTGCTGAAAGATGGCATGGTGGTCACTGTGGACGGTTACAGGGGCATCATCTATAAAGGCGAGGTGAAATTGCATTAAAAACGGCTTCGTGAAGGCGATCCAAATGATATTCTTAATCGAAGGTTGACCAGAAAGGATAATGTATGGGGATGACGCAAGAAGTCGATGGATTATGCCATCGAGATCAGTTGAGTATTGAAAAATTACGCAGTGCTTTCCCACCGCTTGAACGTGTGCCGTCATGGGATGAATTCATCTTTGGCGGCGATAGCGGTTTTAAATGGAGCGCTGTCCTTGTCCCTTTTATAAGCCACTCAGACGGTGCGCGGGTGATCTTGGTTAAGCGTCCAGACAACCTCAGAGTCCACGGTGGCGAGATTTCTTTCCCTGGTGGAGGAGTGGAGGATGAAGACCTCTCTCCTGTTGACACGGCTCTTCGCGAAGCCGAAGAGGAGTTAGGGCTGCCCCGACATTGTGTCGTTCCTCTATCTCTTATGCCGGTAGAACACACCTATGCCAGTTCTTACGCAGTTTATCCTGTCTTGGGTTGGATAGAAGGCGTCAAGGAATTTCGCCCGAGTCCCGAAGAGGTGGTTGAGGTGATATTTTTGGATCTCGATCGCCTCGATATCGAACCAAAGATCGAGCGAGCCATCAGGAACGGTGTTGAGATATCTTATCCGGTTTATGACCTTCCTAAGGGGATGCGGATTTGGGGAGTTACGGCTCGCATATTATGGCGCATCACAAAACGCTTGCGCGAAGATGGATACAGGTAAATGGCCCTTATAGGTGCGCATCTTTCCATTGCCGGGGGATTGTGGAAGGCCATAGAGCGGGGAGAGGAATTGGGATGTGAGGCGGCCCAGATTTTTACGAAGAATCAGCTTCAATGGCGCACCTCTCCCCTTTCTATGAATCAATGTGAACAGTTTTATAGACGCTGGCGGCGGAGTTCTGTTAGGAAGATCGTGGCCCACGCTTCATATTTGATCAACCTCTCGACCGACGGAACCCTGTGGAAGAAGAGTGTCGACTCCCTGGCGGAAGAGGTGAAACGGTGCGACCTTCTGGGGATCGATGACCTCGTCCTCCACCCGGGTTCTCACAAGGGAGACGGCATAGAAAAGGGCTTGCACAGGCTAAAAGATGGGCTTTCGCATGTCCTGGAGGAAAGCGACGATTTACGGGTTCGTATATTGCTGGAAACGATGTCAGGACAGGGAAATGCTGTCGGCAGCACGCTGGAAGAGTTGCATTGGGTTATGGTTTCCTTAGAGGACACGAAAAGGCTTGGCATCTGCTTGGATACGTGTCATCTTTTTTCTGCCGGATATGAGTTGAGGAGCCGAGAAGGGTATAATCGCCTCGTCGATAAGGTGGATCGCCTTTTTGGTATTCAGAGGGTAGGCTGTTGGCACCTGAATGACAGCTTCTTTGACAAGGGCAGCAAGAGAGATCGGCATGCCCACTTAGGAGAGGGAAAGCTCGGCATCAACGCCTTTTCGTTTATACTCAACGACAGGCGATGGAATGATACTCCTTGTCTTTTGGAAACTCCGAAGGATGGAATTGGGGACGAGGGCAACCTTGCCATCTTGCGCAAGCTGCGAGGGGAGTGAGTGTGGGTCTTGTATCCCAAACTTTTGATTTATTTAGATAAGATAAGAAAAAACGCCAGTGCCGTGGTGTCACGATGCGAAGCCAGGGGAATAAGTGTGGCCGGCGTCACAAAAGGATTATGCGGTCATCCGAGCGTAGCGCAAGTTATGCTCGAAGCCGGTTGCAAGTGGGTTGCCGACAGCCGCCTAAAGAACATCCAGCTAATGAGAGAGGCCGGGGTGAAGGGGCCGTTTATGCTGCTTCGCATCCCTATGGCTTGTGAGATCGATTGCGCTGTCGATCTCGCCTCCGTGACGCTCGTTTCGACCGTGGAGGCAATAGAGCTGCTGGAGCGGTCATGTGCCGTGAAGAGGAAGAGCCACGGTGTGATCGTTATGGTCGATGTGGGGGATCTGAGAGAAGGGATTTTGCCCTGCGAAGTAGAAAGCGTAGGCAAAAGCTTAAAGAGGTGCCGGTGGGTCGCGCCTTTGGGCGTGGGGACGAACGTAGGATGCTACGGCGGCGTCCTTCCGTCGCCTGATAACATTGGGGAATTGGTGCAGGTGGGGCATGATCTTGAGGGACTTTTGGGGTGTAAACTCGAGCTTTTCTCGGGCGGTTCTACTTCATCCCTCAAGCTCTTAGAGAAGGAAGAGCTGCCAGAAGAGGTGAATCAACTCAGGGTAGGCGAAGCTATTCTGCTTGGCAGAGACGTCACGCATGGTCAACTAATTCCCTATCTGTGCCAGGATACGATGCTCTTTGAGGCGCAGGTTATAGAGGTTCGCTCGAAACCCAGTGCTCCCAAGGGCGAACTTGGGGCCGATGCTTTTGGCAACGCTCCCAAGTGGGTCGATCGGGGAGTGAGGAGGAGGGCCATAATTGCTGCGGGGCGTCAGGATGTGCGCCCTGAGGGTCTCTTTCCCACCGAAAAGGGGATCTTCGTGATTGGTGCTTCCAGCGATCATCTCCTGCTCGACGTAGAGGAAGCGGCTGTTCCGGTGCGGTGGGGAGATATCCTCTCTTTTTATATGGACTATGGGTGCATGTTGGCAGCGGCCACATCTCAGTATGTGGAGAAAGTTATAGAGGAATAGTATATATCGAGGAGTTTTGAAGAGAATGTTCGGTTTTCTGCGGTGGCAGGATTTTTTAGATATATTTATAATTTCTTTTATCATTTATAAATTGTTGCTTTTGCTCGTAGATACGCGGGCTATGCAGCTCGTGAAAGGGCTTTTTATATTGGGGCTACTCTCTGTGGGTGCGAGGACTTTGCAGCTGGAGGCCCTGTCATGGCTCTTGGGAAGACTCTTCAGCGTCATATTGATCGCTATCCCTATAGTCTTTCAGCCCGAGTTGCGCCGTATGCTGGCAGAGTTGGGACAGGGTAGGATATGGCGGAGCAGGCTTGCAAAAGAAAGAGCCAGCATTTTGGCAGATGAGGTGGTGCGCGCCCTTATCTTTCTCCAAGAGAAAAAAATCGGGGCCATTCTCGTGCTGCAGCGCAAGGTGGGCTTGCGCGATATTTGGCGCACCGCTGTCAGGCTTAATGCCGATATTTCCCAGGAGCTCATCGTCTCTATATTCTGGCCCAATAATCCGCTCCACGATGGCGCGACTATTATAGATAAAGAAAAGGTTTTAGCAGCAGCTTGTTATCTGCCGCTCACCGAACAGACGAACCTCTCAAGATGGTTTGGGACAAGGCATCGTGCCGCCCTCGGCGTTACGGAGGTTTCCGATGCGGTATCTTTGGTCGTGTCAGAGGAGCGAGGGGAAATTGCGCTTGCCGTGCGAGGGCATCTCTCAAGAGGCCTTAAGGAAAAGCAGCTCAGACAGTTATTGGTGCATTATTTTGGAGCGGAAGAACGTTCGGAAGGTTTCTGGGAACGACTGAAAGAGGAAATGGGCTCTCTTTGGCTCGGCAGCGAGGAGGATGGCGATGAAAAGGAGGATTGACGATCTCATGTCGTCGAGTTTGTTCCTCAAAATCGTATCCGTAGCCCTCGCTATATTTTTGTGGATGTACGCCTCCGGCGATCGCAACAAGGAGAAAACGTTTTTCGTGCCGGTGGAATACAGGAATGTGCCGGAAGGGATAGAGGTTACAGCTCAAACGGAAGAAGTAGAGGTTCAGGTCTCCGCGCCGCCTGCCCTCCTGAGTTCTCTTAATGCCAGGGACATCATATGCGAGGTTGATCTGAGAGGCTTGAAGAACCCCTCAAGACATCGATTGCCTATCAAAATTTCCCTTCCGCCTGGTTTTTCCGTCGTTTCAGTGAAGCCGTCTTATATCGAAGTCGAATTGCATAGAGTGGTTGAGCGCGTGATGTCGATAGAGGTAGAGATAGCGAATATACCGGAAGGGTATATCGTTCATTCAGTCAACGCGGTTCCAGACAAGGTCGTGGTCAAGGGCCGGGAGGAATTGATCACCAAGGTGACCGGCGCCGTCGTGCGCTTGCCATGGGAGAAGGTTTCATCTGGAGAGAGCGCGAGGGCCTCTGTAGAGCTCAAAGCGCAAGGCGAAATTCCTTCAGGTTTAAGCATAGATCCGTCATGGGTAAACATATCCGTGTCTGCGGAGAAGGGCTTCCCCAGAAAAGAGGTGCCTGTAGAGGTGCAACTGCGCGGAGCGCCTGATCCAGATTTCACCGTGGAATCTATTGTCGTAGTTCCGGGGAGGGTAACATTGGAGGGCCCTTCCAATGTGCTCAGTGGAATCACAAGCGTAAAAACTGCCCCCGTTTCCGTAGAAGGATTAAGCAAGTCCGAGGAGAGAACTGTAACGCTGGAGATTCCGAAGGGGGTGTCTCTACAGGGTGAAGGACGAGTGAAAGTGAAGATCGAGTTGCGAGAACGCACGGTCAGCCGAACCTTTTTCGATATACCTGTTAAAATAGCGGGCAAGGGGATATATTCAAAGTGGCGATTGGATCCCGATCGGGTAAATATTGTCCTGGAGGGTCCACCCTCTGTGATAGAGAAGCTAAATCCGAAAGAACTGCCGATCGAGGTCTATGTTGATACAAGCAATGTCGTCTCTAAGCAGATATCGACAGCTCCAAAAGTGCGTCTCCAGGGTGTAAACGTGCGAGTTCTAAAGATAGAACCGCCGCAAGTCATGCTTTATGCCGATGATTGAGCGTTTAGTCTGACAGAAAGTGGGGATGAGGACATTGTCGAACAAGGTGCGTTGCCTCTTTGGGACGGATGGCGTTAGGGATGTAGCCAACAGAGGGGTCATGACGCCAGAGGTGGTCCTTCGCATAGCCAGAGCCCACGTGCTATTCCTTGCCGAGAGAGGGGCACCTCGCCCTAAGATTGTGGTAGGGCGCGATACGCGCCGTTCGAGCCCTATGCTCGAGGCAGCGCTATTTGCCGGCTTTACCTCGGCTGGAGCAGATGTTTATGCCCTTGGAGTTATTCCTACCCCTGGAGTGGGCTTTGCTGTTAGGGCAGTCGGCGCCAACGGGGGTGCTGTAGTGAGCGCGTCTCATAATCCAGCCGAATACAACGGCGTTAAGCTTTTCGACAGCGGCGGCGTCAAATTGCGCGACGACGACGAGGCCGCTATCGAGGAGTATTTGAGTGACAATCTCCTCGATGAATGGCGACCCACTGGTGCTTCCATAGGTGTTGTCGATGAGAAATCTTCGTTCATCGAAAGTTATGTCCATTTCTTAAAAGGATTAATGGGTGAGCGGAAACCCAAGTTGCGCAAAGTAATCGTAGATTGCGCCCATGGTGCCACCACTGTTATAGCAAAAAATGTCTTGGATATATTGGGCGATGAAGTGTTTTTCGTAGGGACAGATCCTACCGGCGTGAACATCAATGAAGGTGTGGGCGTTATGCACATGGAACACCTGAAAGGATGGGTACAAAGAGAGGGCGCCGACTTGGGGATCGCCTTTGACGGTGACGGTGACAGAGTACTCTTCGTCGATCGGAAGGGTCAAGTCTTAGACGGAGACATAGTATTATGGGTGCTTGCCCGATGGCTAAAGAAGGAAGGACGTTTGGGTTCGGGCGTCGTAGCTACTGTTATGAGTAATATGGCTCTTGAAGAACTATTGGCCGAAGATGGCATTCCCTGTTTCCGCGCTCCCGTCGGAGATCGTTACGTATTCGAGGTCATGGAGTGCGAGAAAGCCCTTTTGGGCGGCGAGCAATCTGGCCACGTCATCGTGCGCAGCTATGGAGCGATCGGCGATGGCATAGGCACGGCCTTGTTATTTTTAAGGGCGTGCGATTCGCTGGGCGAAGAAGTCGAGAGTTTGGCAGATCGCTTTCGTCGCTACCCTCAACTCTTGAAGAACGTCCGCGTATGTGATAAGCACTTTATCCTATCGCAGGATGCCGTACGAGATAAGATAAAAGAGGCGGAATCATTACTCAAGGGCAAAGGGAGGATATTCGTTCGCCCCTCTGGAACGGAACCGATGGTGCGCATACTCTTGGAGGCGCGCGATCTGGATCTCGTGTCGTTGGCCGATGAACTAGCTCGTTGTATCGAAGAAGTTGACGCTAAGTTGAACGCGAAGTAGCACTTCTTACAGAAGGAGGAATTGAGATGGGGTCCATTACGAAATGTTTATTTCCTGCCGCTGGCTTGGGGACGCGTTTCTTGCCGGCAACTAAGGAGATTCCGAAGGAGATGCTGCCTCTCATAGATCGCCCCATCATTCATTACGGCGTCGAGGAGGCTGTAAACTCTGGCTGTTCAGATGTTGTATTCGTGACCGGTCGCGGCAAACGAGCCATTGAAGATTACTTTGATAGATCAATAGAATTGGAAAACATACTCTTAGAACGCGGTCAGAAGGAACTCTACGATATGGTTGTGGCTGTGAGCGAGATGGCGCGCTTCGCCTATGTTCGCCAGTCGGAACCTTTAGGTTTGGGACATGCGGTGCTCTGCGGTGAGCAATTTTGCGAGAGCGGGTTTTTTGGCGTCATCCTGCCCGATGACGTCATGATTGCGGATACGCCTGTGTTGCGTCAACTTGTAGAGCTTCACGAAAGGCTTGGTGGGTCGGTCGTCGCTTTGGAGGAAGTGTCGCCCGGAGAGGTATCTCGTTATGGCATAGCGAGAGTTGAACCTCAAGAAGACGGAGTCTATCGCATCCTCGATCTCATTGAGAAACCTTCTCTTAATGAGGCTCCAAGCCGTTTGGCAGTGGTAGGTCGTTACCTGCTATCGCCCAGGATATTTCATCACCTACACAACCTTCGTCCGGGCTCCGGCGGTGAACTACAGCTTACAGATGCCATAAAGTCACTTCTCGGCGAGGAGGTAGTGTGGGGGCTGCGGTATAATGGATTGCGCCTCGATTGCGGCACAAAGGAGGGATGGTTTAAGGCCACAGTCACGATGGCGCTCGAGAACGGCACGCTTAGGGAGGCGTTGTTTTCTCTTTTGAGACAAAGGGGGTTGATGGACGTGTAGAAAAGAGATGGCGGAGGTTGTTTGTAGCGTTATGGTAAGCGCCTGGGCTGGCTCTTAACCAGCTGACGAGGTTGGGGGATAATCGAAATTGTCGGCGGGTGCCCCCATGGCCATGGAAGATAGGCCACTAAGCTGTCCTACAAAACCGCGGAGCGATCTGAGGGACAAAGGGGACGGCAATTCTTCCGTGTGGTAGGATTTAGAAAGGATGAAAGATACTTATGTGTGGGATTGTAGGCTACGTAGGCCATCGAAAGGCCTGCAGTGTGCTTTTAGATGGGCTTAAGCGACTTGAGTATAGGGGATACGATTCGGCTGGTCTGGCGGTTCGCGATGGCGAAGGGATTAAAGTCATAAAGGAAGTGGGCAAGGTTTCGGATCTCGAGCGCATCCTTGTTGGGCTCGACCTTGAGGGCCGTCAGGGGATCGGACATACGCGTTGGGCTACCCATGGCGGCGTATCTGCGGTCAATGCGCATCCCCATGTGGACGGAATGGGGCGATTTGTCCTTGCGCATAATGGCATAGTAGAGAACTACCATGAGTTGAAAGAGGCCCTTTTGGCCGATGGTATCTCGTTTAGCTCTGAGACCGATACAGAAGTGATAGTTCAACTGCTGTCCAAGCTCTACGACGGAGATATCCTCAGAGCACTTACGGCTTTGCAGGCACGCCTTGAGGGATCTTATGCCCTTGCCATCATCGACAGGGATGATTTTAACCACATTTACTGCCTCCGCAATGGTCCGCCCCTGGTTTTAGGCTTGGGAGAAGGAGAATCGTTCTGTGCTTCCGACATCCCGGCGATCCTTCCTTATACGCGGCGCGTTATTTACATGGACGACGGCGAGATCGCGGAGCTTTCTCCCCAAGGAATCGCTCTGTGGGATAAATCAGGATCGTCCTTGCAAAAGAAGACGTTTTTCGTGGATTGGGACGTGTCTATGGCTGAAAAGGGCGGTTACCCTCACTTCATGCTCAAAGAGATCCACGAACAGGGAGGAGTATGCCGCTCCACGTTGAAAGACAGGCTTATAGGCGGTAGAGTGGACCTTTCTAATGAGATCTCTCTGGACGAGAAAGTTGTGAGCCGCTTCGAGGGGGTTCATCTCGTAGCTTGTGGCACCTCCTACTATGCGGCTCTCGTGGCCGAAAGAGTTTTTGAGCGTTGGACCGATCTGGATTTGAAGGTAGATATCGCTTCAGAGTACCGCTATCGTCAGGGCAAGATCGGGCCTGACACGCTCGTCATCTTTGTCTCCCAGTCCGGCGAAACGGCCGATACCATAGCCGCCGAAAGGAAAGCGCGGGAGATGGGGGCTTATTGTCTGGCCGTTACCAATGTGCGTGGCTCGACTTTGGCCCGCGATTGTGACGACGTCCTTCTCCTCAAAGCCGGTCCTGAGATAGGCGTTGCTGCGACGAAGACGTTTATGGGGCAAATCACAGCCTTATATCTGTTGGCTATCTACATCGGGCGATTGAGGGGAACTCTCCATGTCGAACAGGAGATGGAGCTGATAGACGAGCTCATTCAACTTCCCTATAAAATCGAAACTGTCCTCGACAGGGAGCCTGTTGTAGAGGAGTTGGCCTCCAGATTTGCCGATAGCAATAATTTCCTCTTCTTAGGAAGGGGGATATCGTACCCAATAGCCATGGAAGGTGCTCTCAAACTCAAAGAGATATCCTACGTTCATGCAGAGGCATATGCGGCAGGCGAGATGAAACATGGCCCCATAGCGCTTCTTGAGCCCAAGGTGCCTGTGGTTGTGATTGCGCCCAGGGACAGCCTCTATGAAAAAACGCTCTCCAACATTCAGGAGGCCAAAGCAAGACATGCACCCATCATAGCCGTCGGTTTTGACGATGATGAACGGCTGGCGCAGGAGGCAAACTACGTACTTTCCGTTCCGTATACCATTGAGGAGTTTTCTCCCTTTGTGACAGTGGTTCCTCTTCAACTTTTTGCCTATCATATGGCAAAGAAGCGAGGTTGTGAAATTGACACCCCTCGCAACCTGGCAAAAAGTGTGACAGTAGAATAAAAAAGGCAGCTATCTTGTCCTCCTAAAAAGGCGATGAGCTATAACTAAAAACAAAGCCAATGGCAACAATGGCGCTGCTGCAACCCACAAGGGCGCCATTGTTGCCGTAATTATGATGACCGATAAGAGCATAGACACCAATAAGAACCAGAAAGCGCACTTTATGATGCGGGTGCTTCGCCGAGCACTCCATAGGCTCAAGAACACAGCCAAAGCAGCGAGAATTACAGGAATAAACAGGACAAACGTCAAAGGCCTTTTTTTATTGGGTCAAATGCTTTAAACATTCGGGGCAAGTGCCATAAAGATAGATCTGGATTTGATCTACTTGGAAGTTTGCGCATTGTAATATATCTCCCACCGTTCGTTCGCTGAGGGGAATGTCATGTATCCTGCCGCAGTGAATACAGTGATAGTGAGCATGGGTCTCAGGATTTGGGTCGAAGTGAACGCGCTTGTTGTCAACGGTGAGGATCTGTATCAGTTCCGCTTGGGCCAAAAGTTGCGTCGTGCTGTATATGGTTGCAAAGGAGATGGTGGGAAACTCTCCTTTTAGCTCCTGATACACGCACTCTGCAGATGGATGGTCCTTCCTTCCTTGAAGGAAGCGAAGGATTGCCAGGCGTTGAGATGTAATCTTAGCCCCCTGCTTTTTTAAGGCGCTTACAGCCTCTTCCATAGTCCACACAGCAACCACCCCTTACTTAGAAATCTGACTTGTATTCATTATAAGCATTTATCCAACTGTGACAACAGGAGGTGGTTTTGGATTGCCCCAATCGCTTGTCTTCGCCGTTAGGGCTACATGCGACGCCAATCCTTCGCACTATGTAGCTTGGCTAAAACATTTTACTTTATATTTAAAACACACATTTGAATCTAAGCCATCTCGAGATAGATTTATAGTAAACTAAAAATAGTGTTGTCTGTAGTTTTTAATCTTTATCTTTTTTTGTCTTATCTTTAGTGCGGCCATATCGCTCATAGCTGTAAGAACTGTATTTGCGGCTTTGTCCTTGCAGTGCCGAAAGTTCCTTTTCAAAAGCTTTTAGAAGATGACGCTTCTTATCTATTTCTTCGTTTATAGGCTCGGTTGAGATGTCGCGCTCTATCCATCCGAGTTCTATTAGGGCTCTCACATCCGCTAAATCTTCATCGATGACTTCGGCGAGCTCCTTTGCGTTCAGTCTCTCGTGCGGATGATCTCTCAGATAATCCAGTGCTTTTTTGTATACATTATCAAGTCTCTTTAGGCAGGCGGGACATATTGTGGGTCCTGCCGTGATAAAGGGCTTACCGCACAATTTGCATTCTGCCATCCCCACCTCGTTCACCCCCTGGTCGCACTCTTTCAAAATGGATTATAGCACGCTTTCATCTGCCCGATTTCACTAGCAATTCTATACCCGAAACGGATTTGCTGCCTCGATCTTGCTCTCTTTGCCCTATGTACATGCCATTCAAAGATCATCGTAGATTTTGACGAGTCAACCTGAGCTTGACTCCCAAACATGCAGGCTATATATTTGTCCTGTATCTCGATATCCTGAAACCTGAACGCGACAGCCAAAAATCCATAAGGAGATGGTTAATCATGATACAAGACTTCATGTGGGGAGCGATGCGCATCTCTTCTTTCTGCGCTCCTTCGAGGATAGTCTTTGGCCCCGGTGCAGTGCGCCAGAACCTCGCTGCTGAAGTAGCGTCCATAGGCGCAAAGAGAGTCCTCATCGTTGCAGATCCCAACCTCGTAAAAGCCGGCATGACGGAAAGCTTAAACGAGGCCTTAAAAGGCGTGGTAGAAGAGCTTTTGACTTTCAGCGAAGTCCTCCCGGAACCTCCCGTAGACATTCCCCTAAAAATAGCCGACCTCGTAAAGGAAAAAGGAATTGACTTAATCATAGGCTTTGGCGGTGGATCTTCTTTAGATTGTGCAAAAGGAGGCGCGATACTGGCCACGAACGGCGGTCACCCGAGGGATTACTTCGGCGTGAACAAGGTTAAAAAACCCGGCATCCCTACCATCCTAATACCTTCTACAGCAGGCACAGGCAGCGAAGTGACGGCCGTTGCAGTCTTCGATGACAGAGAGCAGGGCGCCAAGTTCGGCATCCAGAGCCCCTTCAACTACGCCAAGGTGGCCCTCGTAGACCCTGAAATGACGATGACATGTCCTCCAAAGGTTACGGCCTCGAGCGGAATGGATGCACTTATTCATGCCGTTGAGGCATATACATCAAAAGATGCCTCTCCTTTAAGTGACCTCCTGGCCCTTCCTGCCATAGAGCTCATAGGGTGTTACTTGGTGCGTGCCTACGCAGATGGCAAAAACACAGAAGCTCGTACGGCCATGTCTTTGGCAAGCCTTTTGGCAGGCCTTTCTTTCGCCCAGGCCGGTTGTGCTGCAGTGCACGCCTGTGCCTATCCCTTGGGTTCTACATACCATGTCCCCCACGGCTTGGCCAACTCGCTCATGTTCGTCCCCGTTACCAGGTTTAACTTAATAAGCAACTACGACCGCTACGGGAAGGTCGCTTCCCTCTTAGGAGAAAACGTACAAACGCTTTCATCAAAAGAGAAAGCCGAAAAGTGCGTGGACGCAATTGTGAACCTCATGAAGTCTTTGGACATGCCCTTAAAGCTGCGAGATGTGGGAGTCAAAGAAGACACGCTCGAAAAGATGGGCAAAGACACAATGCTTCAGACCAGGCTTTTAGCCCATAACCCGAGGGAGGTGAAAGACGAAGACGCCATAAGGTTTT
>NZ_JADEVE010000128.1 GCF_016125955.1 Acetomicrobium sp. S15 = DSM 107314
TCATTGACAAATACATTCAGAGATCCTTCAATCGAGGGGCGCGGCGGCCAGCAGCCGTGACCCGTGCATATATCTCCCAGTCGTGCAACTGCCGGCATTATGCCCACCTGCCTATTCGAATATATTGTTAAGATGAGAAGCCACGAGCTTGACGCCGGGCACCCTGTCTAAGAGACCGCTGAAGATCAGGCGCGCCACAGCCAACGTAGTGTCAAAGGCAAAACCCAGCGTGGCTGCGAGCCTGTAATCCAAGAAGTTGTCCACGGCATTCCCTCGCACGAGCGCGCGCTGAGTGAAGGCGATATTGTAAGCGTTGATGTGGGCGTACTGTATAAAGGGTATTATGGTGATGCGGCTTGTACATATCCCGTAGGGAAAGTTTCGCCGAGG
>NZ_JADEVE010000129.1 GCF_016125955.1 Acetomicrobium sp. S15 = DSM 107314
TTCATATCAAACATTTACATACAGAAAAAAAAAGGCATTTCCGTTCAGAGCGAAATACACGGGGGTCTTCCAAAAACCACTTCTTACGTCACAAAAACAGGCCTAATTTTGACCTCTAAAAAGGCCGATTTTGGGTCCGCGTTCGCTTTCGCTTTTTCTACTGATTTTAGGTAGTTTGGATTTCTACCTGTGGGGGCAACCAGGGGTCCTCTGGGTTTCCTGGGCTGCGTTGGCCTTCGTCACCGGTAGTTATTACATCTTTCTGAAATACACCAGGACCGGACTAGCGCTGAGGGCGATGGTGGACCAACCCGTCTTGGCGACGGTGATGGGGGCAAATGCCAGGGGCCTGTCGCTCCTCTCTTGGTGTCTGGCGGGGGAGCCACGGGCCTCGCCGGATGCCTCCTGCCGCTGCGCTT
>NZ_JADEVE010000130.1 GCF_016125955.1 Acetomicrobium sp. S15 = DSM 107314
CAGCGAGGGAAACCAATATTAAATAGGGCATGAGAAGGCGAGTCAAGTTCGTCGCCAAGACGGCATCCTGCCCCTTAAAGCCGGGGGCTATAAGAAAGACCAGGTAAGGCGCGAAGATAGCCACAACTCCCAAATAGGCAGAACAGATTATAAAAGAGATAAGAGGTGAATAATATGGCAGTTTATATAGATAAGAATCTGTGCAAAGGGTGCGGACTGTGCATCCACTTTTGCCCGTGGTCATAGATCTGATGGCCGATCCTTACGAGGAGCTGGTGGAGGGCCGATCTACGATAGAGCAGGTCTTGGAATTGGAAGAGCGGCGGTTTGCGCGCACGCTCGAA
>NZ_JADEVE010000131.1 GCF_016125955.1 Acetomicrobium sp. S15 = DSM 107314
GCCCACCAACTACCTGATATTGACCGTATTTTAATGAGATTTTATGAAACCGTCAAATCTAATAAAATCAGCCGTAGACTGGGTTTTTGTTACTTACCCAACCTACGGCTGATGTGCTCTGGTGGAGGCGCGGGGAATCGCCTTAGCTAATATAAAGGGCTTTCTGGATCTTGTGCCCGTTTTTGTGCCCATATATCTCATAGGACCGATATTTTGGCGGATAGGTTTATATGCGATAACCTTCTCTGTCAAGACATCCGTGGTTCTATTTCAAATAATATAGAAACATTCCGGTAGTAAGAATCCCAACAACCTAAACCGCCCCGTGATTGATTATTATGG
>NZ_JADEVE010000132.1 GCF_016125955.1 Acetomicrobium sp. S15 = DSM 107314
GAGATACAGAAAGTCTTTGGAGATGAAGGAGCAAAAGGTATCGTTCCGCTGCTTAACAAATTGAATGAACTGCCCGGGGCCCTTAATGATGTTTCGGAAGGCTCTCGCGGACTCGTGGATGAAGAAGTCAAGAAGTTCCTGGTGAAGAGCAAGGCGTTGTGTCTCATCCGCAGATTGCGCTGCATCCTGTCCCGTCTCAAATCCAAATAACGGAAGCGAAGCCTCAGGTTTTCGTCGACCTTATCGACTTCGTTCATATCGAAAGGAGG
>NZ_JADEVE010000133.1 GCF_016125955.1 Acetomicrobium sp. S15 = DSM 107314
GAGCCTATACCCATGGATATAAAGCTCGGTACGAGGCCGACAAGGAGCGATATCCTTGCGCCGTATATTATGCGCGAAAACAGATCTCGGCCGAAGGCGGCGCTTCGGCGGAGCGGCAGAACCGCTGATCTTCGGCATTTATTCCCTTTACAGCGGACGGAATCGCCTATATCTTAGAGATATCGACGTGAAGGAAGATTTTTGGACGCTTCGCAAGAAGAGTTGACGAACGTTACATGGCACGGCTTTTTTAACAACATGATCCCTGTAACGCTGGGCAACATAGTAGGGGGTGTCCTCTTCGTGG
>NZ_JADEVE010000134.1 GCF_016125955.1 Acetomicrobium sp. S15 = DSM 107314
AAGCAAATCCCTCCTTTTGCCATTCTTAAGACATATCCCTCTATAGCTCAAGTTGATTTTACTCATCCCTACCATTGAGGCTAAAGAGAGATTTCCCATGTTTAAATTAAATAAACCCGTTCTTCATGTCAAAGCAATTTCATAGCGATGGATATTATAGACCAATAAGGGGGTGAAACCGTGCCCGATCAACCCAAAATAGCCTTGGTCGTAGCTGGAGGAACGATCGGCATGAGTTACAGCGAGAACACGGCGAGATCCTACGCGTCGGACCTCGCCAAGTGGGCCGCCTTTTGATTGCAGAACGATATTCCCCCCGTCCCTCCGACTCAGGATGGGGTTGTGCGTTTTTTGAGATCCCTGGCCGAGGACGGCATGAGCAG
>NZ_JADEVE010000135.1 GCF_016125955.1 Acetomicrobium sp. S15 = DSM 107314
ACCTCCGGCTGGGGAGATCCATTCAACGTCGCTTCTCTCTCGTATCCATTTGTCCATAATTTTGTAATTCGTATAGACCGTCTTTCTTGCTTTCTCCAAGAAAGACTGCTTTCGCTCTCGCAGGCCAGAAGACGTGATCTATGAGGTAGAGCACCTCGTCAAAAGCGGCGTATTGGAGGTCACGCTTGTGGGGCAGAACGTGAACAGCTACGGTGTTTACACGAATAAGCCCTTCGGAGGCGCCTATAGGGGCTTCGGCCTGCCGGAGCTTATGGGAGGCCTTGAAGCGGTAGTAGATGCCATAGCATACAGGATCGGTAT
>NZ_JADEVE010000136.1 GCF_016125955.1 Acetomicrobium sp. S15 = DSM 107314
GAATATCTAATCCCCGTCACATCTCCTAATGATAAGCTTGGGCGTGAATTGTGGGCCGCCGCCGGGCAAGATCTCGGCATTCTGGATCTGGCGCGCGAAGGCTTTCTCACAAATTCGATGTCGGCCACAAATAGGAATGAGGGAGGATAAGATAAAGACCGTCGCCACATCCCTCGAGATGTTCAGGAAGATCTTGGACGAAGCCATAGCCGGAGACAACATAGGCATAGGGAATCAGCCCCTTCACGGCTTCGAAGGCGTCGCTTGAACCGAACTCGTCATCCGCGACGGACCAGGGGAGATCGAGCTCGTTTTGTATGTAGTAGAGGAAACCCAACGTCTTGAGCATTGCCTGCGCA
>NZ_JADEVE010000137.1 GCF_016125955.1 Acetomicrobium sp. S15 = DSM 107314
TAGCCGATGAGGAAGTTCCCCGTCACCTCACCCACTTCGGCAGAGTTCCCGCAGACAGAAGCGAGGGCACCATAAAGCTGCGAGCGCACCAAGCCTGTCCCCAGATTGCGCTCACCGCTATGAAGTGCTTGTTTGAAGTGATCGCCTCGCGCTGGGAGGGCGTGGCGGTTCGCAAGAGGGCGAGGAGCCCGCCGTCACTCATTGTTGTCGCCTCCACGCACGATCTCCTCTTTGTGGCGAGGACACTTGAGCGCGCCGGGGACCATGTCACCAACATCGCAGAGCGGATCATACTGATCGCCACGGGGAGAAGGGTGCGCGCTTCTGAGCTGCGAAAGGTTGTGGAGCAGCCGAGCGAAAACGCTCCTGAGATTTCTTTGGAAGCCGCCAGGCGCCTCGGACACGACGACGCGAAGATCGGCGACGAGATCTGGGTGGAGATCGCGCCGGAGG
Organism: Acetomicrobium sp. S15 = DSM 107314; assembly: GCF_016125955.1. NCBI lineage: Bacteria > Thermotogati > Synergistota > Synergistia > Synergistales > Acetomicrobiaceae > Acetomicrobium > Acetomicrobium sp. S15 = DSM 107314. The sequence goes on from NZ_JADEVE010000137.1 coordinate 454, forward strand.
AG
>NZ_JADEVE010000138.1 GCF_016125955.1 Acetomicrobium sp. S15 = DSM 107314
AGTCACCAGACGAATAAGCCAGCAGATTCTGCTTCGCCGCGAAATCGATCAATACCCGCTGCTGGGTAATAATTGCCGCAACCGATTCAAGGAATAGGCGGACTGGATCTCCGGCTGCCAGGCTTCGTCCGGATAGCGATACGATCTCATCGCTGGAAGCCTCATCGAAGGCTACAGATACAAAACGTTCAACCCCAACGGCCTTGGCCTCGTCGATTATCGCCTCAATTTGCCCCTTAAACTGAGGCATGTTCAAATGGCAGTGCGTG
>NZ_JADEVE010000139.1 GCF_016125955.1 Acetomicrobium sp. S15 = DSM 107314
CAGTAGGAGAAGAGGTAGGGCGAGACAGGTTCATCAGGTGGCTTTCCGAAGCCGGTTACGAACGAGTCGATGTGGTGTGGGCACCCGGTCAGTTTGTGGTGAGAGGGGGCATAGTGGACCTCTTCGATCCGGGCTTGCGCCATCCCTTGAGAGTGGAATTTTTCGACGAGACCGTAGAATCGATGCGCGCCTTCTCGCCGGAGAACCAGCGCAGCCTATAAGTGGCGTAAAGTCTATTACCGTGTGCCAACTCAGCGTCATTACGTTGGCCTTTCCCTTGTGGGCGGTAGACACCAAGACCACCGGGCCCGGTTCTATAAATTGGAA
>NZ_JADEVE010000140.1 GCF_016125955.1 Acetomicrobium sp. S15 = DSM 107314
AATTCCACCAGAAGCGGAGGAGGCGTAGCTGAGCTGCTCAATCGCATCGTGCCGTTACAGAGGGAATTGGGGCTCGATGTGGAATGGGAAATAATAGAAGGAAAATCCGATTTCTTCGTAACTACCAAAAATATCCATAAATTGCATCAAAAAGCTTGCAAACACTCCCATAGTAATAATCAATCACCATTTACACAATTTTTGCAGAGATATATACAATATAAATGATCTAAAGAAATTATCACATGCCCAGATATTTTAAGACGCCCAACATGCGTGTCTCGTATTTCGCAATCTCTTCACGTTGAATTTCACAGGCGGCCTTAGCGCATTCGGCTATAATCTGCTGTTGTTCTGGAGTAAGCTTCTGCCAAAGCATCTCTGAAACGATATATTGCCTCGGATAGTAAAAATGGCC
>NZ_JADEVE010000141.1 GCF_016125955.1 Acetomicrobium sp. S15 = DSM 107314
TTATCCCGTACAGCTCATCGCTAAGACAGGTGACGTGGAGAAGGCGCTGGACCTCTCGGCGATTATAAAGGGAACTTACAGGCTTCAGATGGTGCCTGAGACTAATCGACTCAACTTCGATATGGTGCTATCTCGGGCGATAAATAAAGCGGTGCAAGGCGTAAAGGCCGAGGCAGTTCGTCAAACGACTGGGGAATATCATGTAAAGACATACGAAGTTCGTCAGCATATCGAGGAGAAGAAGGCAAGCCAGTGCGCTGAGATGATCAAAAAGGCCAATGCCATAGTCCTTCTCTCCGGCGCCGGCATGTCCACGAACGCCGGGATCCCCGATTTCCGAGGACCTCAAGGGCTTTACAAAAGGGCAGGCATACCTGACCCG
>NZ_JADEVE010000142.1 GCF_016125955.1 Acetomicrobium sp. S15 = DSM 107314
TCCAGCAGGGCCGCCGTCGAAGAGCTCCACTAAGGCGCGCAAAAAGCGCCTGTCTCTTTCGTCTAACCCCTCTTCGTCCACGCCCATCATGCTCAGCGCCAATCTGGCCAATTCCTCGGCTATATAATCATTGTTAAATTCGTAGCGATGGCGGTGCCTCTCGTTCACAACGGGCTCGCCATAGTCGGCATAACTCAACGTATCCTGCACGAGCCGACACGGGTAAGAGCCGAGGCGCATAGTGCCTCCTATATCGGAGACGTGGCGCTGCTCTTCCATCAGATGTATAACAGGGTATGGCG
>NZ_JADEVE010000143.1 GCF_016125955.1 Acetomicrobium sp. S15 = DSM 107314
CGGGGGCGGATTACGCAGGCAAGGTCTCAGTGGTAGATATAGGAGTTCCGCTCGAATCCTTGTCGCTGCCGGCTGCCGAGGTCAATGCCATAGAAAGGCTCGATGCTGCGCGCATGCTTCCTCCTCGTCCCATGAATATGTTACCCGTTTCTACGACGATGGAAGAACTGCGCTCGATCTTCCGCTAGCTGCAGGACAGCCTTTGACCCCATTGAACTTGAAAGTCAGGTCAACGATCTATTAGACGACAGTTCTTCTCCGAGCCTATCGGTAAATATAAAGGCACAACCTTGTCGCTTAAGTATTGGCGGATCTCGCCCAATGTCCTATCAAACGAGGCGTTATCCCTGTCCATCTTGCTGACATAAAAGACAGTCGCTATGCCGAA
>NZ_JADEVE010000144.1 GCF_016125955.1 Acetomicrobium sp. S15 = DSM 107314
TCCTTGCTCCGGTGATCGAGGACCTGAAGCAGCTGGATAGATATACCGAGGCCGAGCTCATGGCTGCCGTAGTAGGCGGACTTCTGACAGTTTTCATTACTCAACAGGCACCTGGGGAGCCTCCCTTCGGGGACGAACCACTTTACGACGACAGCCATGCGATCGAATTGGGTCATGGGCCAGTAATCAGCTGGTCTCAAGGAGAAAAACCGGAGATCTTCATCGGTGCATATCAGAGCAAGGTCTATGATGGCAGAGCATGTTCGTTGCCAAACGTGGATCCGACGACATACATAAATTATGATAATGCTAAGGCCGCATGTAACGCCAAAGGTGGCG